>CAYSHJ010000799.1:0-3737 GCA_964430385.1 uncultured Planctomycetaceae bacterium | reverse complement strand
GGTTTTGATGCGGCTTCGTCTAACTGCCGAATCAACTCGTGCCGCAACTTGGACAGCACACTCAGTGGGATCATCGGATCGCCAGCGATTGTGGCTTGCAACGATCGTAGCTCGTAGACCGTGCTCCCCAGTCGAGACAGTTGCTCGCGGAGCACGGATTCGGTCAGCGGATGCTTGATCGCCGCGGCGAGCGGTTCAGGCGAGAGCACTGCGGCGGCGAGGCCAGTCTCTGTACGAACTGCGATGCACAGCGGTTGCCCGATCGTCGCGAAGACACTCACATCGAGCGGCACTTTGCGGAGCGGGTCGGGACCGCTGAAAGTCTTACGGAGTCGCGATGTCAATCGCGGATCGTCGGTCTTCCAGACTTCTTGACCGATCCACAACCGCGAGAAGTCAATCGCTCCATGTTGAAATGCGAGTTCAACAACTCCCGATGAAACCGGTTGTTCAACAGACTCGCCACGACGAAAGACCTCGAACACGCGACCGCCTTGTTCGTCGTTCGCGGCTCGATCTCCTTCAAACGCGAGGCCGTCGCCACGCGCGATCGGGCAGGCCAGTTCGACGGCGACTCGTTGTCCGCGAATGCCCTTCACGGTGCCGAGAAGCACGCCACGTTTGGCCGAGCTTTTCGCGGGGACGAGCATCTTGTGATCGTCGCCTTGCAACCAACCGGGCGAAAAGCCGCGCGAGAACGAGAGTTGCATCTCCTCGATTTGCTTCGGCGAGAATTCGACCGGTCGCCCGGCGAGGGCCGTGTCGATCGCTTGTCGATAGTGCCGTGTGATGTTGGCCACGTACTCCGGCGTCTTCAGCCGGCCTTCGATCTTGAACGAGATCACTCCCGCGTCAATCAAGTCCGGCACGAGCGAGTACGCGGCCAGATCCTGCGGGCTGAGCAAATACTGTTGATCGCCGAGGTCCACGTCCTCGCCGTCGCAGACCAACTCGTAAGGCATTCGGCAGGCTTGAGCACATTGTCCTCGATTCGCACTTCGCCCACCGAGCGATTCGCTGGTCAAGCATTGCCCGGAGTACGCGACACAAAGGGCTCCATGCACGAACGCTTCGAGCGGCATGTCGGTCTGCTCGGCGATCTTGGCGATGTCGCCGATCGCCAGTTCGCGAGCCAGCACGACTCGCTCAACGCCCAACTCCGCCGCAATGCGGATGCCTTCCGCGCTCGTGAGCGTCATCTGCGTCGACGCATGAATCGGCAGATCGGGACACGTCGCTCGAATCAACCGCGCGGCACCGATGTCTTGCACCAGCACCGCATCGACGCCGACTTCGGCCACTCGACGCACTAACCGTTCGACCTCCGGCAGCTCGTTCGTGAACACGAGCGTATTCAACGTGAGGAATCCTTTCACGCCCCGTTGATGCAGCAGCCGCATCAATTCAGGGAGTTGTTCGTCGGAGATGTTCGTCGCGCGAGCGCGTGCGTTGAAGCCGGAATCGAGTCCGAAGTACACGGCATCCGCGCCGTTCTCGACCGCCGCGCGAGCACACTCGATGTCACCGGCGGGAGCAAGCAACTCAGGGCGATGTCGCAGAGCTTGCGGCATGAGAAGGGGTGACGGAGAGTCGAGCAAACGGTGAGAACTCACGTCGTCCAATCCCGTGTGGTGTAAGACGACGCTCATTCGAAGAACTGCCGCAGACGAACGGCGAAGCTGGGCAAAACGTCGGGAAAGCTCAGTTCCTCGTCCGCACTCACGGTTCGCTCCGGCTGGTCGGCGGAATAGACGTGGGCGGTTTGGGTGTCCGGATCGAGCACGCACACCACGCTGACACCCGCTTCCAGATACTCGCCCACCTTCCTCAAGATTCGGCTCCAGCGATCATCCGGGGACCGCACCTCGACGACCAGTTCCGGCACGACATCGACGTATTTCTTGGGAAGCGGCCCCTTCGGCAGGCGAGAGTAGCTGTAAAAACAGACGTCCATGCCGCGCACGGTGTCCGGATCGTGGTCCGTCACGATGCCCGAGTCGTTGCAAAGCACATGGCCGAGATCGTGCCCTTTCACAAACTCCTGGAGAATCCAAACAGCGTTGCCACAGACTTGACCATGACGCGGTCCTGGTACAGGCATGGAAATGACCCTTCCACGAACAAGCTCGACCGGCCGGCGTGAGGGAGGCATGGCCCAGAACTCGTCCGCAGTGATTAGCTTTTCGGCGGATTGCGTTGCGACTGCGGTCATGAATTCGCTCCTCGGAAAGACGACGGCATCGTACCGATGCGACTCCGCCTCTGGCCAGCCGTGAGACCATTCACAACGATTGCCCGATCGCGTAGATCGCGGTGGCTACGTAGCTCGGTCACTCCGTGGCCGAGATTCAACTCACAGCGATTGCCCAATCGTATAGATGGCGGTCGTGTCGAGCACTTGATCGTTGGACTCGAACAATCGGGTGATCGCGGCTTTGTGGATCTTCATCTTCGCCCCGCCGACGCCGATCGCTCCGTAGCAGAGGACGCCGTCTCGTTGGGTCGCTTTGTCCACGACTTTCAAGCCGCCGAGTCCAATCGGCGGAACGGCGTTCAGGTCGACAGCGACCTTAAGCGTCTTGATCGCTTGCCGACGTTCGGCCGACAGCAACTCAACGCCCGCCGCGCCGGCCGCGATGATCAGCGAGACGCCCGCGCACGCCGCATCGAGTCCGGCGGATGAAGACGTCTCCGTCGGACTGACCTTGGCGTTTGGAACAGCTTTCACGATCGCGTCGCACGTCTGCTGAGCTTTCTCCAGCGACCGAGTGCCGACGCGCACGTGTGCTCCTTCCATCGCCAGCAACTGAGCCGCGCGATGCCCGACCGGGCCGGTGCCTCCCAACACCAAGGCGATGGTGTCCGACAACACCAAATGTTTGCGAGCAGCCAGCACGGCGGCGGCGGCCGTCGTGTTCGAGCCATTCGAGTCCATCAGCACCGACACCTGCATCGGACCAAAGAACGTCCCACGGACTTTCGCGAGAAGCTGCTCGCCCACCGCGACGTTGCTGCCGCCGATGAAGATCGCCGTGTTCTTCAGGTCTTGCGGCCCGCGCGTGAAGATCGCTCCATGCACCAGAGGCACGACGTTCTCCGGCGTGATGCCGCCGTACGAAAACAATTCATCCACGCCAGCATCCACCGCGACCACTCGGTCAAAGACGCTGGGATGCGAATCCGTGTCGAGTTGAATCAGAATCTTGCGCAATAAAAGCTCGCCCTGGGAACATCAGACATCTGATGCCGCAAGAATTGGCGTGACCTTCACCTGTCCGAAATCCGACCAGGCCGAGCACAGTTGATAAAAAGCCTTCGCATCTTTCGTATCGATGACGGCGTATCCACTGCCGGTCTGGATCGCGACCCACGCACCGTCGATCGTCAACGGCCCCGCGGCACTCAAACCGCCTCCCTGCAGCACGCGCAACAACTTCTCCCGGTCGCCTGGGGCGTAAGCGAACTCGACATGGAACTTCATGGTGAGACCCTCAATTGACAACGGCCGCCGCTTGATTGCCGATGAGGACTAGCCAGCATAAAACGGGTGCTTGGAAGAATCTTTCTTGGCGAGCATTTCGTCGGCGGTTGGTTCGCCTTTCATCGCGCGGGCGATCGAGAGCAGCGTGGCGTCGTAGTTGTATTGGTAAATCTTCTTGTCGTCGGCGGCCTGCCAGTGGATGAACACGCCGCAAACGATGACCAGCTTCTCGCATTGATCCTTGGGGATAACTCCC
>CAYSHJ010000798.1:0-6072 GCA_964430385.1 uncultured Planctomycetaceae bacterium | reverse complement strand
TGACCGGGGCCGGTGCTCTGACCGGGTTTCAAAATACGGCGATGATGTTCAACCCCGTCTATGCCCGCACCGTTCCGTACTCGACGTTTGGGGCAGGGGCCGCTTACCTCAAAAACCATGAGCCGATGTTCGCGGCGGCGGTGTTCGACACGAATAACACGCCGACCGTGAGCGGGTTCGACACCTTCTTCGACAACGGGGCCACGATCTTCGCGCAGGCGAACCTGCAAACGAACTTCTTCTGCCTCCCCGGCCACCAGGGCATTTCGGGAACGTACAGCAGCGGAACTTACCCGGACATTTCGCCGACCGCGTACTTCGATCCCAGTCAGGGGTTGGTGATCCTGTCCACCCCGCAAACCGGATCGTGGTGTCTGGCGTACAACTTCGATCAGGCCATCAATGTCTCACCAGACAACCCGCGGCAGAGGTGGGGAGTGTTCGGAAACCTTGGGATCGCGGACGACAATCCTAACGCAGTCCGGTGGTTTGGGAGCGTCGGGGTCAGCGGGTTCAGCCCTCTTCCCTGCCGGGACCAGGACACGTTTGGCATCGCCTACTATTACCTAGGGGTGAGCGATCCATTAAAGAACCTCGCCCCAGTCCTGTTGCCGCTGCAGGACGAACAGGGGATTGAGGTGTACTACAACATGGCGGTCACCCCGTGGTGTCAGATTACGCCGGACGTGCAGGTGATCTCTCCGTTCCGCGACAGGGTGGAGACCTCCCTACTCTTCGGCCTGCGTGCGAAGGTCGACTTCTAACGCCAGATATTCCTCGCGCGGCTCAAAACGAGAGATTCGAGACCGAGCCGCGCCCGTCAGGAAGCGGTGTGTGATGACCCGCGTGGTCTCACTCATCGCGGCAGATTCAGTGCGCGGGACAGTTCGCGCAATTGCGAACTGCGGACGTCTCACAGATCGGGCGTGAGGTCGAAGACGATCGGAACCTGGTGCAGGCGTTTCTCGCGGTCGGTGCGGGTGACTCGCTCCAACGATCCATCGCCGCTGGTTTTGAACTCGATCGAATACGTGCGATAGCAGCGCACGACCGGAGTCAGCAGCTTGATCTCTTCGCCGTTTTGCCTGGCCAGCCGCAATTCGCCGCCGACGCCGTGAATCACGCTCGCGGCTTTTCCGCCCACTTTTCCCTCGAAGGCCTTGGAAGACTTGCCGTCGAGCATCATCACGTTCGCCAGCACGACCTTGGGCTTGGGGGGCGCCGTGCCGGCGACAAGCTTAAGTCGTTTTTGATCGTATTGTGCTTGCTTCTCGTGGAGAGCCGCCAGGTACTCAAGCGCATCGACGTCGGCATTGAGGCATCGGATCGCCTCGTCTTTGGGGACCATCATGCCGACGAACGTCACCTCGATCTGCCGATTGTCGCGGGCCGCGGTGTCGAGTTCGACACCAGCAAACTGCGCGAATCGCGCCTTGCCCGTCAGATTGACGAGCGCCGCGGCGTTCAGAACGTAATGTTCTTTCCAGGAGTTGCGGGGCATGTCGAACGTCACGTCGGCGATGTGGCCGTAGCGATCAAAACGGTTTTGACGATCCATTTTTCCATAGGATGCCAAAGTCCCCTCGGCACAGTTGGGCGTGAAGTACCGCGTGTCCATGAACGAGATCGTCTGGCTTTTGAGGTCCGAAAGACTACCGAACAACCCACGCGGGGTGTCGTTGCGCAGGGACTCCCATTCCTCGTCTGACGGAGCTTCGCGGTCGGCGAGCGAAACCATCACGGGTTGCATGTCCTCGACTTCGGCGGTCTTCTCGGCCTTTGGATCATCGCACCGAGCGATGGACCAGGTGAGGGCAACCAGACAGGCGGTAATCGCGGCGACAAAAGACGAGCGGTGCATGGCGGCCTCGCAAAAGGGGGTGATCGCGGGGCGGAGATATAGCGAAACCCCGCCGACAGGAAAACGCCATTTGGACCCCGGTCGCCAGCCCAAATGCTCGAGCCCGGCGGCTACCACGGCTGGCTAATTTGTTAAGGCTCTTCTTCCCGCGGCAGCGGAAATCTCAGTCGCGGAGCGACTGAGCTACGTAGTCGAGTCGCTCCGCGACTCGAATTTACGCGGCAATACGTCTCCAAACGAACGAATTAGCCAGCCGTGCGGCGGCTTCGAGATGGTGTGGACCTCACCCGCCGATGCGCGTATAACGCCCCGCCCCGCTTCGACCATTCTTGGAACGACTGATGCTCCTGGGGCTTTGCTGCTGCGGCCTATCGTGCGGCCGCCAATCTGAGCCGCCGTCGCAACTTGGCATCGACAACGATCACGCCGCGACGACTTCGGAAGCGCCAGCGACGTCTGTGGTCGTGTTGAACGATCCTGCCGAGGAACCATCAACCCAGCCGACGGCCGAAGTCAACCACGAGGCGGCCGAGCCGCCCGCCGAGCTCGATCGACTGTGGCGCGAGGCACAGACTGCCTCGGCGAAAGAGATCCTCAATCACAAGACGCGGCTGTTCGGCGACGAGCATTGGCAGACCGTCGATGCGAAACTGAATCTCGAGTCGTTCGAACGCCTCGCAAAGCTCTCGGAGGATGAGTGGCGTCGGTTCCTGTCGGCGGACGCCTTGAGCGTCCAGGCCGCCGAGATGCAGCGTGCCGGTAAGAACAAGGCCGCGCTCGACAAACTAGAAACGGCGCTGCCGATCTATACGACTCTACTCGGGCTCGACAATCAGGTTCGGCTGCGATGCCTTTCCAATGAGATCATTTGCTGCCTGGAACTGGGGGATTATTTCAAAGCACAACCGCTGGTGAAGGATCTTATCGAACGGCAACCCAAGCTGAAGGGGACGCTGCACCCGGACACGGTGCTGAGCTTAAGGCTCCTGGCGAGGTTCAATGAAGCGGTCGGCGATCTGGCGTCCGCCGAAGACGGATACCGCAAGATCGTCGAGATTCAGACTGCGCTCGCCGGCCCGGCACACCCGGAGACGATCGCCGCGTGGGTGGACGTCGCCAGGATTTGCGTCGATCGGGACAAGCTCACGGATGCGGTGAAAATTCTGGTCGAGGCGCTGCCAGCGCAGCGTGAACTCCTCGGCGAGGAGAATCTGGCGACGGCACAGACGATGAAGGTTTTGGGCAACGCCTATTGCAAGCAGCGGAGCTTTGCGGACGCGGATCCACTGCTCACGAAAAGCATCGACATCACGCGGAAGATTGCCGGAGAACGGCACCTGGCGACCGCCAGCGCGTACAACGCCCGCGGCCGGCTGCGGATCGAGACCGGTCAATGGAAGGAGGCCGACAGCGACCTGAAGCAAAGCCTCTCCATTTGCACCGAAACGCTGGGAGAGAACCATCCGATCATGCTCAAGGTTTTGGACAACTGGGCACGAATCCACGAAACGGGCGTCAATTCCGGCGTGGCACGGCAGATTCGAATGCACTGTCTGCGAATCGCCGAGCAGTCCTTCGGCGAGGTGAACCTCCAGACGGCCGACGCGTTGGAGAACCTGGCCATCACGTCGATCACGATGAATGATTTCGGGCTGGCCGAACCGTACCTGCTGCGTGCGCGCGCGATACGCAGCAAGCTGCTCGGCGACGAGCATCCGCTTACGGCCATCATCGTGGGACGGCTGGGTTATGTGTATTTGGGTGTCAGCGAGCCGGAGCGTGCGGAACCGCTATTGCGTAAGGCGCTCGCCGTTCTGGATAAGTCTTCTCCGAAAGAGGCGGTCAAGTTCCAGCGATGGCTGGCCCTGCTCCTCCAGAGCCAGGGAAAGCTTGAAGAGGCCGAGCGGGAATACCGGAGGGCGCTCGAATCCGTCAAGCTGCTCGAACGTCCCGACAATCTCGCGGCGGCTGATGTGAAGCTGGGCCTCGCGCAGAACATTCTGATGCAAGGACGATGTCCGGAGGCGCGACAGCTCATGGATGACGTGCTGGACGCGTACGGACGGTCGCTCCATCCGGACGATCCGCAATGGCTCGATGCTCTGGGAATCGCGGGGACCGTGTCTCTGGCGGCGGGTGAGGTGAAACAGGCCGAGCAATTATTGGCGCGGGGTCTGCGCGTCGCGCAGCTCCGCATGCAGTCGACTGGAGGTTTCCAATCCGAGCGGCAGCAGCTCGCACAGTTGATGATTATGCGCGACATGTTCGATCTGTACCTTTCGCTGCCGTTCGACGCCGCGACGATCGCGCAAACAATTTATCCGCACGTGCTGTCCTGGAAAGGAGCGGTCGCTGCCCGCCAGTGGCACGACCGGCAGAACGTGACCGACGAGACGGCGCCGATTGCGACGGAGTTGCAGCAGATCAGCCGACAACTGGCGACTCTCTCCATACAGATCCCCGATGCCGCCGATCGCCAAGAGTGGATTCACCGCATCTTCCAATTGAACATGCGCAAGGAGGCTCTCGAAGAGCAACGGGCGGTCTTGATCAGCAACCTGGGTAACAGAACGATCGGAGGATCCGTGGCGATTGCCGAACTGCAGCGCGCGATTCCTCCAGAAACAGTCCTCATCGACTTCCTGCAATACGTACACACGTCGTTCGAGAATGAGAACGGCGTTCAGCAAATGTCGCGGCAGCATCGGTACATGGCGTTCCTCGTTCGGCGGGACCGCCCGGTCGAGCTCGTCGGACTTGGAGATGTGGCGCCCATCGCGGAAGCCGTGACAAAGCTGCGACAGACGCGCGGGTTTCGACCCAATGCGGGAAAAGACGACTGGGCGGCGACGCTCGGGAATTTCGTCTGGTCGCCGTTGCGGCCTCATGTCGAAGGGTGTCGCACGATCCTGATCTCGCCGGATGGAGCATTGTCGCGGCTGGCCTGGAATCTGCTGCCGGGACGAGAGCCGGGGCGATATCTGATTGAAGACGTCGCGGTTGCCTTGGTCCCGGTGCCTCAGCTTCTGCCCGCGATGCTGGACGCGAATCGCAGGCCAACGTCTCGAATCGTGTCACACGGGGATTCGTTACTCCTGGTCGGCGACGTCGACTATAACGCTTCCGGGGTCCGGACGGCGGATGGTGTCACCGCACCCTCCGGACACGAAGGGGGACTACATTTCAATCCGCTCAAAGGAACATCCGCCGAAGTCCAGGCTTTGCGCGCGCTTTTCCAGCGGCGCTTTCCGGGTGCCGACGTGACAGTGCTCGACAGGGCCAAGGCCACCGAAGAGGCTTTTTGGCTGGAAGCGCCGCGGCATCGCTGGCTGCACATCGCCACGCACGGATTCTTCGCGCCCTCGGACATCAAGACGGCACTCGCGACGCAGACTCGCATGGATCCCGATGCGCAGGAACACAGTCAAGTCTCCGTGTTTCAGGTCGGATTTCTGAACGGACTGGCGCTGGCGGGAGCAAACAATCGCGCCACGGGGGACGCCGCCGACGGCATCCTCACAGCGGCGGAGATTGCCACGATGGATCTGCGGAGCGTCGACGTCGCCGTCCTCTCCGGATGCGAAACCGGGCTGGGCGAGGTGCACAGCGGCGAGGGAACGTTCGGCATGCAGCGGGCTTTGCAGATCGCCGGCGTCGGAGCCACGGTCGCCAGCCTCTGGACGGTCTCGGACGAGAAGACCAATCTGCTGATGCAGCGCTTCTACGCGAACCTGTGGGACAAGAAGCTGACCAGGCTAGATGCGCTACGCGAAGCCCAGATCTGGATGCTCAACACCGGGGGTGTCCAGACCACGGCGACGGCTTCTCAATCGCCGGGCAAACGTTTTTCGCCGCATTACTGGGCGGCGTTTGCGCTCAGCGGCGATTGGCGGTAGCCTGGATGAGCGTCACCAACGTGAGGATCGTCATTCCAGTTCGCATGAGTCATTCTCCGGGTGCTCAATCACTTGAGTCGAAGCGAAGGGGTCGGGAGTCTTTTTCAAGCCGCACAACAGTTGTGTGGAGCGACGAAGTTTGACTCCGTGCGGCTTGAAAAAGACTCCCGACCCCGTCACATCGGGTGCAGCCTGCCCATGCGGCCTTGTTGAAAGTCCTCGAACGCGCGAGCAATTTCTTCGCGAGTGTTCATTACGAACGGGCCGTGTCCGACGATCGGTTCTGGAATCGGTTCGCCGTTGAGCAGCAGCAGC
>CAYSHJ010000797.1:0-2440 GCA_964430385.1 uncultured Planctomycetaceae bacterium | reverse complement strand
ACCTTGAGTGACCGACGGCGTTGGCACCATTGCGCCAACCTCAACAACGCAGTCGCCGAGACTATCGGCAAATTCCCCCGTTTACCGCAAGTTGAGGTTTTAGCGGTCTTGTGTTTGGGATGGGACGAATGTCGTTGAGTTCACTCGTAAGCACACGGGCAACGTGCGCGATTCGCTGCTGGAGATCCGGCGGATGATTCAAACGTTGCAAGAGCGCCGCGATGAACGCAAAGACGGCTTCGCGGCGGCCGTTCGCAAAGCGATGGCCATGACCGTGGCGACGGACAATGACGATGCCACAAAGTTGCTGAGCAATTACGCGATTCCGCGCGACACCGTCGAACGGGCGGTGAAGCAGCTTGGCCAAGAGGGAAAACCCTTCACGCTCTGGAACTTGGTTGATGCTCTGACTCACCTCAACGTCAATCTGCGCTTCGCCGGAGATCGCACCGAGGCCGACCAGAAAGTCGCCAAGCTCATGGAACTGGCCGCATGATCGTGACCAGGAGAACTCTTTTCAGGACAACGCTCTGCACTTGTTGCAGAGCGTTTTTTGCCAAGCGACACGATTTCCGTGTACGCTGGAACGCACCTCGCTCGTGATGTTCCGAGCAAATTGGATCATGCTGCGTCTCAGATTTTCCAGCAGGTAATTTTCAATGTGCGGTCGGTTTACGTTGCGAACTCCGGTGGCTCAGATCGCCGAGTTCTTTCAGTTGATCCGAGACCAGTTTGATTGGCCGGAGCCGCGGTTCAACATTGCGCCGACTCAATCAGTACTCGCGATTCGGCGGTCCGATGCCGGCCGCGAACCGACTCGGTTGCGATGGGGACTGATTCCGTCATGGGCCAAAGACATGAAGATCGGAGCGAGTCTGATCAATGCTCGTGGTGAGACAGTCGCCGAGAAGCCAGCGTTTCGGACTGCATTTCGTCGTCGTCGCTGCCTGATTCCGGCTGACGGGTTCTACGAATGGAAACGTGATGGCTCACAGAAAACGCCGTATTTGATGACGTTGCAGGATGAGTCGCTATTCGCATTCGCCGGGCTATGGGACCGTTGGAAAAGTCCGAGCGGTGGCACGATTGAGTCGTGTTCCGTCATCACGACGACTCCGAATGAGTTGATGGCCACGCTACATGATCGGATGCCGGTCATTCTCAGTCCGGCGAACTACCACGTGTGGCTTGATCCGTCCGTGGAGGATGCTGGGGCACTGACCTCTTTGCTTGTGCCCTATCCGGCCGATGAAATGCGAGCGGAGCAAGTTTCGACAATCATCAACAACGCGCGGAATGAAGTTGATCCACGAGTGCGGCAATCAGAGTGACACGATGAAGGACAGCCTCGATGAAATCGAATGGATCATCCTTTGATGGCAGAACGAAGGATTTCGCAGATCACTCTTGCTCATCTCTAACCCTGCGGATTTGCAAACTGGAATTCGTTGCCCGTAAAATGCGACAAAGCAAGTCACTTGAGGAGATTTCCCATGAGCGATTCGGAAAGCAAAGCATCGGGGCAGTCATGGTCCGAGACGACTGTTCAAGGTATTCACAAATCCGATGTTCGAGGTATTCACGAGTCCGATGTTCGAGGTATTCACGAGGCGTACAACGGCGGTATTTCGCCCGATTGTCTGGATGAGTTTCTTGGCCGTGAGCATGACGTAGCAATTCCAAAATTGGCTCACGCGACAAAGACGCTGAATGGCGACTTCGTTCTCCATTTTGCTCGCGTACCGCCGGAGGAAGTGACACTGACCGCCGACGGCATCATTTGGCGTGGCCAGAGATTTCGTTTTTCTGCCAAACCCTGGGCGCGCAACTCCATGTCAACGTCCGGTTCTTCAGAATAGAAACCAGGCATGGATTCGCGGCGGCGAACGGTTGATCGAGATTGGTCGTCGCGGGTGGTTCGACCACAAGGGACTTCACGCCATTTTCGCGCCGGTCGTCAAGGATTTGCGGAACGGAAGGCAGGTCGGGTAAAGTGATTCTGCATAAGGTGCTTTATGCAGACTGATCGCCGACCGTCTCCCGGCTTCCGAACATGATTCCCCTTCACTCGCATTCCGCCAAGAAATCGGCACGTGTCAACGGCAACCAGCTCGCCGCCTTGTCACTGTTGGTGGGCGGCTCGTCGCCGGACCATGACGGCGGATTTTTGTCCAATCCAGAAGCCGACGTGGCGTTGCAGCCAGACGATTTCGCGACCCACGCAAAAGTGAGCGTCGTCATTCGCGGACTGTTTACCCGAACGGGGTCGAGCCAGATGGCGGCAGCCCTTGTCCCGTGGATCTGTGACGCCTTGCCGTCGCCGAATAGCCGGAAGGCGTACCACGACGATCTCCGATCGTTTCTGCGACAGATGGAAGAAATCGGCGTTTCGCCGCTTCAAGTCACGGGCGACTACTTGCGTTTGTACAAGGAGGCGATG
>CAYSHJ010000796.1:0-4949 GCA_964430385.1 uncultured Planctomycetaceae bacterium | reverse complement strand
AATCTGCTGAGCTTGAAACGCCGTCAACCGCCGCGACTGCACGAGCGCGTCGATCCAGATCGAATCAAACGCCGGCAAGTCGCGAGTCAACCGCCGCACATACCCGCGACACCGCCACAAATCACGAGGCGTACACAGTTTCAAGCTTGACAGCGTCGCCAACAGTGATGCGGACGGAGGCTCCAGCACGCGGACTTCCTTTTCCAGCGGCAAATCTCTGGGCAAACGGGCGACCGTTATCTCAGATCACCCCAAAACCAGCAAGACGAATGAAGACGGCCGGCTGACGTGCGCAAGCCGTCTCTCCGCGATCAAACCCTGGCCAATCAGCCATCCGTCCCCCACAATGCCGCCCCGTGAACTCACGCAGGAATCAAACCATGACCGACCACTGGATCGCCGATCGGATGCATCTCATTGACGCCTCCGGTATTCGCAAAGTGTTCGACCTGGCCGCGAACATGAATGATCCGATCAACCTGAGTATCGGTCAGCCACATTTCGACACTCCCGAGCCGATCAAGCAAGCTCTCTTTCAAGCGGTGAACTCCGGCAAGAACGCTTACAGCCAATCACAAGGAATTGCGCCGCTGTTGCAGAAACTGCAAGGTCGCATCGACGCCGACTTCGGACATCCGGATCGCAAGGTCTTCGTCACCAGCGGCACAAGCGGCGGCTTGATGCTCGCGCTTTTGGTGATGGTCAATCCGGGTGACGAAGTGCTCGTCTTCGATCCCTACTTTGTCATGTACAAGCACCTGACGTCCGTCGCCGGAGGAACGGTCGTGCCGGTCAGCACGTATCCCGACCTGCGGCTCGACGTCGCCAAGGTGAAGTCCGCGATCACGTCGCGCACGAAAGTCATGATCCTCAACAGCCCGTGCAATCCGACCGGCTACGTCGCCAGCGCGGACGAAGTTCGCGAAGTTGCCGAACTCGCCGCCGAGCGGGACATCGCGTTGATCAGCGACGAAATCTATCGAGCCTTCTGCTATGACCGCCCGTTCGTCAGCGCCGCCAAGTTCAATTCGCGGACGATCGTGATCGACGGCTTCAGCAAATCACACTCGATGACCGGCTGGCGGCTCGGTTGGATGCACGGTCCCGAGACACTGATGCAGCAGATGATCAAGTTGCAGCAGTTTTCCTTCGTCTGTGCTCCTCATCCGGTCCAATGGGCGGGCCTTGCGGCACTCGATGTCGACATCTCCGCCTCGGTCCTCGAGTACCGCCGTAAGCGTGACTTCCTGCTGCACGAACTGAGCAACCTCTACCAGATCGGTCCCGCTGGCGGTGCGTTCTATCTGTTCGTGAAAGCTCCGTGGGGCACCGCCTCCGAGTTCGTCGCCGAAGCGATCCGCAACGACTTGCTGATCATTCCCGGCAACGTGTTCAGCTCACAGGACACTCACTTCCGCATCTCTTACGCCGCGGAAGATCGCACGCTGCAACGAGGCGTCGAAGTTCTCCAGCGAATCGCGCGGCGGAGTTCACGATGATGCGAGGTCAATGCGAGACGGATGCCGCGGCCTTTTCGCCGACAAGACGGTCTTCGTAAAACCTCGTCAGGGCAAACGGTTCGAGCTTGGGCGGAGTCTTGCCCGTGGCAATCCGCTCGGCCATCAACTTGCCGGAAGCCGGTCCCGCCTTGAACCCATAGGTTCCCCAGCCGACGGTCATCAGGAAGCCCTTAACGTCCGGCGTGTCGCCCATGATCGGGGAGTAGTCGGGCGTCATGTCACACAGGCCGGCCCATTGCCGCAGGATTTTGACGTTTGCGAGCTGCGGAAAAAGTTCTAACAAGTGCATCGCCGCCCCTTCCAGGAACGACAACGTCCCGCGCAGCGAGTAACTGGCGTGGTCGTCCACCTCCGCTCCCAGCACCAGTTCGCCGCGGTCGGTTTGCGAAACGTAAACGTGCAGCGTCGAAGAAACGATCACCGAATTGAGAAACGGTTTGAGCGGCTCAGTCACGGCGGCTTGCAATGGATGCGTCTCGATCGGGATCTCGAGTCCGACCATGCGACTGATCAGTCCGGCATAGCCTGCGGTGGCGTTGAGCACGGTCTTCGTCTTGATCCGCCCGCGATTGGTGACGACTGCTTCGACTTGCCCGTTGCGGACTTCGATCCCGGTGACTTCCGTCTTCTGATGGACCTGTCCGCCGCCGCGATCGACTCCGCGAGCAAACGCCCACACGACCGCATCGTGCCGGATGATGCCGCCCGGCGGATGGTACAGCGCCGCCTGGATCGGGAAGCGACTGTGGCCGAAGACATTCAAATCGGGAACGATCCGCTGAATCTCTTCGGGCAAAATGATTCGCGAATTGACTCCCATCAACTGGTTTGTGTTAGCGCGCTCCGCCAATCCGGTCACGCCACGCTCGTTATGGGCCAGCGTGAGGTGTCCGTGCTGCGAAAACATCACGTTGAAATCGAGGTCGGCGGCCAACTGCTCGTATAACTTGACCGACAGGTCGTAGAAGGCGATCCCCTCCGGCGTGCGATAATTCGACCGGATAATTGCCGTATTCCGCCCCGACCCGCCGAAGCCGATGTACTTCGCTTCCAGCACCGCGACGTCACAGATACCCATTTGTGTCAGATAGTAGGCCGTCGCCAGCCCATGCACGCCGCCACCAATGACGACGACATCGTATTGGTCCTTAAGTTCGTGCTCTTGCGACATCCGCTGCACGCTCATTTTCGACCTCGTTGTCTGACGATTCCTCGCACTCACCGTTTGCAGAGCAGAGATGAAACCACGGACTTGTTCTTGAACAGTTGCTGGATTCCGCGTCACCAGTCGCCCAGAGTTCTGTTGCTCTGTGTCTTCTTGCCGTTGGGAACTTTGTTCCCGCCAGCTTGTCGTCGACTCGCCTTTGCCTGATTACGAGTTGACGGCTCGGCGGGAGTGGCCGGAGCGCTCATGCACGGTTCCGGCGCTCCTTTGAGCGGCTCACCGCAACGGACGTTCTCCAGACGTTCCGTTCCACGCAGGGCATACTCCTCCGAAAGCTCAAAGCCGAGGAACTGTCGGCCGAGCTTTTTCGCGACCACCAAAGTCGTCGCGCTTCCGGAGAATGGGTCAAAGACCACTTCATTCTCGTGAGAGCAGGTACGGATGATCCGGCCGAGCAATTGTTCCGGCATCTGGCAGCCGTGAAACCCGGCTCGCTCTTTGAACGTGCCGGCGACGCGCGGAAAGTACCACGTGTCTTCGTCGGGCGTGAAGCAGTCCGCCATGTCTTGGGGTCGCAAGATCCACGTGTCGTCCGGAAGTCGTCCGTTCGGATTGGCTCGACTGTCGGCGTAGACAAGTTGTCGGGCGGATGGCACGCGGTTTTCGAGATCCTTGCGTCGGAACGTGAACTCCGTTGAGTTCTTCACGAAATAGAACAAATGCGCGTGGGAACGGCTGAACTTGTGAGTGCAGTTGACTCCGAAGGTGTAATACCAGATCACCCAACTGCGGCAGTGAAAGCCGATCTCTTGGCTGAGCAGTTTCAGTTCGGCGGCGTACTCGTCGCCGATCGCCAGCCAGAACGTGCCGGTCGGTTTCAGGACGCGATGCACGCCCTCAATCCAGCGTCGCGACCAAGCGAGATAGTCGCGGTGTTCTTGGGCGTCGTCGTAGACGTCGTACTTGTAACCGATGTTGAACGGCGGATCGGCGAACGCTAGGTCTACGAATCCGTCCGGCAGGTTTTTCATTTGCTCGATGCAATCACCCTGCTGGATTCTGTCGACCGCTTCTGGCAACGCATCATGAGGCATCGTCGACTCCATTCAGACCCGAATTTCCCGGGATCGCCACGAAGTTCACACAGTACTGGCGGCACAGAATAGCTGCCGACGATGATCTCGCAAGTGGCTAACGCGGATTCCGAGTTTCGGATCTTCAGTGCCTCCGGCGCGGCAGTGCAGTTTGTCGTGAATCGCCGACTGGTCTTGGATCGCCATCGCTGGTTTGCCTGAACAGCGACGGATATACTCCACTCCCGCTTGAGGTCGTTGGCATCGTCTTGTTTGTCTAGCCCCCAGGCCAACGTCCTCGGCCCGAGGATCTCGCCTTCATGCACGCCAGCACATTGCCGGTTGGAACCGGATCTGTTGTTGAATTTAACCCTCCTTCACCTTGTCTTGAACCTGCCACCAACTCCGATGCTTCTGGCTTACCGTCTTCGCTGGTAAGTCCTGCGGCGATCGATGTGAGTTTGTCGGCGGCACGCGTGGTGACCGTTTATGAGCCGATACCGAAGCCAGCGGCTTCGGCGAGTTCAGCAGCGCGCGGCTCAGCAGCGACCGAGGCCACTCGCCGGTCGTTTCCGCGGCGGACCTGTTCGCTGATGGGAGTGAAGATCGTTGGCAGCGGCTCGTTCGTCCCGAACAACATCGTGACGAATGCGGACCTGCGCGAGCGGTACGGCTACGACCCGGATTGGATCGAGCAACGTACCGGCATCTTCGCGCGACGTTACGCTCCGCAAGACATGGCGACGAGCGACTTGTGCGTGGAATCCGCGAAACGCGCGATTGACAGCGCCGGTGTGAACGCCGCGGACATCGACCTGCTCGTCCTCGGCACGTTCACCCCCGATCACCTTTGCCCGTCGACGGCCTGCCTGGTTCAGGAAAAGTTGGGTTTGGACGCTCCGGCATTCGACGTTTCGGCCGCGTGTTCGGGGTTTATGTACTCACTGGTGACCGCCGCGCAATACGTGGCGACGGGAAACAGTCGCTTGGCGCTGGCCATCGGTGCCGATTGTTGCAGTCGCATCGTCGATCCGTTCGACAAGAAAATGGCACCGTTATGCGGCGACGGCGCCGGGGCGGTGTTGTTGCAGCGAGGCACACCGGAGCAGGGTTTGTTGTGCTACCAATTAGGTTCCGATGGCAGCGGCGGACCGTTGTTGGAATGTCCGGCCAGTGGAAGTCGACAGCCCG
>CAYSHJ010000795.1:0-2792 GCA_964430385.1 uncultured Planctomycetaceae bacterium | reverse complement strand
GCAACGATTTTCTCTTTGGCGAAGCCGGCGCTGACGTACTGGTCGGCGACGCCGGCAAAGACACACTCCAAGGCGGTGATTCCAGCGACACGCTCGCCGGCGGCAGCGGCACCGGCGCGGATGCGGGAGATGTGTTGAACTCAGATCCCGACGACCTCATCGACGAAGTCACTCCCTTCACCGCCGATTGGCTCGACCGTTTATAGTTGTGATGCGAACCGAATTCTGGAGGCCAAATCTCGGGTAGTGGGTCCGTTTGGGTGGCACGTCCCTGAGTCATCGAAGGGCGTGGCCATCGCGGTCGCGGTTTTCCACGCCCTTGGCAGGGCGTGCCACCCAAACTGACCCACTACCAGATTTCGCGATACCGCTCGCGGCCAATTCGCGGCTTGCTTGCAACGGCGAGGTCGACGCCATCGCGTTCAGGAATTAGCCTCTGAGCCACCTGACGAATTGATTCCTACCGCCTGCTGAAAGTTTTCCCATGCCATTGACGATTTCACTGCGAAACAAGACTTCGATTCCGTTGGAAGTGGACACGATCCGCTTGGAAACCGTGCGGGAGCAATCGTCCGACGCAGTGGCTCGAACGCTGATTTACTTCGGCAACAAGCGGCGCGAACTGGGTGAGTTCTTCGATGTTCGTGGCAATGCCGCGGACGAGGAGATCGTCTGGGAAGGGGACTGCTCGCATGTGAAGCTCATCGGCGAGAAGCTCGGTGGCGGGCGAATTCGCGTCGACGGAAATGCTGGCATGCACCTCGGAGCGGAGATGACCGGCGGCGAGATTGTCGTCACGGGCAATGCCGCCGATTGGGTCGGCGCGGAGATGCACGGCGGTCGCATTCGCGTGAAAGGGAACGTCGGCCATTTGGTGGGAGCCGTGTATCGCGGCGGCCGACGTGGCATGACGGCCGGGGAAATTCTCGTCGACGGCGATGCCGGCAATGAAGTCGGCAACACCATGCGTCGCGGCTTGATCGCCGTCGGCGGCAAAGTCGGAGATGCCGTGGGAGTGGGCTTGCTGGCCGGCTCGATCTTCGTATTTGGGGAAAGCGGCATTCGTCCCGGAGCCAGCATGCATCGCGGCACGATCGGACTACTGGGGACTGCTCCGCCGCCAGAAATGCTACCGACGTTCAAATACGCGGGGACATATCGCCCAACGATGCTGCGGATTTGTTTGCTGCATTTGAGGCGCATCGGATTCGCAGTCGCTCCGGACCTGCTCGACATCGCCGTACGCAGGCACATCGGCGATTTTTTGGAGTTTGGCCGCGGAGAGATTTGGCTGCGGGCATAGCCGCAATTGCACACCGACTCGTAGCTGAATTCGCCAGAATTCAGATGGTGCCTCCGCCTTGCGGCTGAATTCTGGCGAATTCAGTTACGACAGCGTCACAGCATGTGCGGGTCGATGAGCCAAGCCAGTTTGCCGAGTCCCGGACTGGCGGTGGCGTCGAAGTCGATGCAGGCGATCGTGCCCGGACGAAAGGCCATCCAACCGCCTCCGACCAACGAGGAGGCGAGCGTGCTCATACTCGGTTCGTGTCCGACGATGGCTGTGACCTCAGCGGGAAGGTCGCGGAGCATCGGCAGGATTTCGGCGCAACCAGTGCCCAGCGTGAGCCACGACACGGGTTCGCGAGCGTGATCGGCGAGTCCGATGGTCGAAGCCAGAATCTCGGCGGTCTCGGTCGTGCGGAGCGCCGGGCTATGAAAAACGTGGCCCGGCGCGGTTCCGCGTTGAACCAACCAACGGGCGGCCACGGCGAACTCGCGACGGCCCTGGTCAGTCAGGGGGCGCTGCGCGTCGGTCGTGCCGTTGGCCTCGGCGGCTCGTGCGTGTCGGATGATCAGCAACTGCATCGGACGGCTTCTCAAAAAAGAAGACCACCGTAATGGTGGTCTTCTCAGAATCGATGATGCACTGGATTCGACGCTACTTGCTCGCGGGTAGTTTGCCTTCCTTGAGTAAGTCGCCGAAAGTCTTGTCCTTGATGGCGCTCTTCTCGGATTCCGTCTTGGTCAGAGCCTCTTTGACCTTGGCCTCGTCAGTCTCGTTCTTGGCGATGTTCTTAGCCAGGGCCATGCCGTAGTTGTTACGGTTCTTCTTTTCCGTGCCTTCATGGCAGACCGTGCAGTCAATCTTGCCATCCTTCGCGTTCTTGACAACGTCCGGATATTGCTTTTCAAATGTTGTTTTGTTCTTCGGTCGCGCATCCGCGCGGCCGACGTTGACGCCCATAACCAGACCGGCGAAGACGCCAGCCACCATCAAACTTCGCAGGAAACCCTTCATTGACGAACCTCCGGTTGTAAAGTGTTGAACCAAACCCGACGTGGCGAGCAAACCGGCACGGAAGCCAAACGGGACTTTGGACGCTCCGGCGTCGCACTTCACAGCTTCATACCCTTGCGGGCGTCTGACCGTCAGGAAACGTAGCGCAGCATTAGAGTCCGGCCCAGAAGCAAAGTCAAATTAGTTGGGACCGACCTCAGGACGTCGTGCTTGCACCGAAAAAGTAGGTGACGAACGACTGGGCCGTTTACGGCGACTGGACTTCAAGCCAGAGGCTTGGCAGCAATTAGCCGGGGGCTGAGCGCCGCGACGCCCCCGGTACGAGCGTCCGACATGGCGTCGACCCCAGCGGGCAACGCCGTTAACCATTTTCATGAGGCGAGTGCAAGGTATTGTTTGAGCAGGAGTTTGTGTCGTCGGCTGGCGGTGACGATGACCGGCTTGCCGGCGGCGGGTTTGTCTTTGTTATCGGGTCGATAGCGGGACTTCT
>CAYSHJ010000794.1:0-6751 GCA_964430385.1 uncultured Planctomycetaceae bacterium | reverse complement strand
AAGAGGATCGATCGTTTGAGCAACCCGACGACGACCTGGGGCACGTCAATCACGACGATATGAAAGACCTGTCGACGTTCGTGATAGGCCAGGACCGCATCGAGGGCGCGAATCTTCGCCAGCTCACTGTCGCGCGGTTTCAACTCGCCAACCGCCGGCAGAGTCGCGATCGCCCGAGCGCGTTCCATGACGCTCACGGCCGGTGGACGCAACGCACGGAGGGTCGAACCGGGATCCCCGCGGAAGATGGACCCAAAGAATGTCAGAGCGTGGGAACGTGGGCTGTCGAGGACCTGTGCGGTGGCCGTCACGGATAGACTGAGCGCAAGCCCGATAGCTGCGGCGGCGATGGTCTGGTGCGAACCCATGACGTCTCCTCTCGCGGAGCAGCCGGATAGCTGCAGCCACAGAGATAGGCGCCTGGGTTGCGTGTCGTCCTTTGGTGGAGCCGAGGTTCCGTCGAGGATTCCTCGAGGACCGAACTAGGAATCTCCAAGGGCTGGGTCGGCAGGTACCGTCCACAGTGACGGCTGGAGAGAGAAAGTACGGCGCGAAGCCTCCACGAGCACTGCGCCTCGCACAAATCCTCGATATTCTTGAAACACCCGTTTTCTGGGCATCGATGAATACGAGTTCGTGGTGCAGCCCAGGCTGGCGGCCACGGGCCGACGTTGTTCGCGGGGCTATCGAAGTATGTCGACTTAAAGCTCGTGAGCCGACGGGAGTTCGGCTCGGGCGCGGTGGCGATGCGGTATGAACCGAGAAGGTAGCTATCAGCACTAAAGCGAACGCTCTTCCAGGTCTTGCCTTCTTCAGTTTGCGAAGGCGGCTGCACGCTTTTGCACACCTTGGATGGGGACTCAAGCGCAGTGCGAGTCTAGCCTTCCGCCATCAAGCTGTCGCCGCAACTTGGCATCCCAGCCTTGGACGCCAGCGGTGAAAAGTTCAAACGACGTCTTGTTCTCCCGAGTAATCTTCAGACCTCGGGCAGACTTTGAGATATCTGCACTCCGGGATTCGACGAAGTTTCTCAAGAACTCGGGCCGTTTTTCGAACGTCCGATAAAACGACCCTGTTTTTGGGACGCGTTCGGCGTGTCAGGAACTCAAAATGCGATTTGGGACTGGCCATCGACGGTTCGACTCCGACGTTAATGGCCTCCGGATAGATAATCGAGTCCTCCGGTAAGCCCGCCGGGTCACAAGTGTTGGTCTTGAACGCGTCAGGTTGCATCAGTGCCTCGCCGGCACCCTCCATTTGCTCACTCACCGAATAGCTGGATACGATGCGAGACGTCGCCATTTCTTCACAATCTCGATTCCCGAAGAGTCACCCATGCCCGACATACCGACTTGGCTCGATCGGTTGGATCGCGCCACCGATTATCGCGAGCTGCAGGAAATCTTTTCTGAGATTGCATCCCAGGCACAATCCGGCGGCGGGCACACCGATCTGGCCCGCCACATCGACGAGGCGGTACGCCGTGTCGAGGCCGAGAGGGCGCGCGACGAACAGGAATTGCAGGAGATCCAATCGCGCTACGAGGCATTTCGTGAGGAAAACAAGGGTGTCGTGGGCTGGTTCAAACGGCACATTCCATTCACTGAAACCCGCCGACAAGAGGGAGAATATAAAGGCGACGTGGCCCAGCAGGCGGCGGAAATCCTCACCGACAATTTGGTGATCGCTCGCGCCCAGATGCTTAAGGAGCGATTTCTTAGCCCGGAAGTCCGCAAGCTTGGCCAGCGCCCCACCGACTGGCGCGCTCGGCTCGAAGCCGTGTCGGCCGACAGTGAGTTGGCCTCACTCGCCCAAGCTCTCAAGGACCTGGCTGGTGAAGAGGAACGCTCGCGGGCATTCCTCGCTGCGCTTCGGCATGACCTAGATGCCTTTGCAGGCGCAGAGTTCAAAACCGCTGAGGACCGCCAGCGGCGCGACGCTGACCTGACCGCCGCGCGGCAGGAGAAGGCCGAACTAGCTCGGGAAGTCGACGCCGAGGCGGCGTTAAAGCAAGCCGGCCTAACAAAGGTTGCCGCACGTGTCGTCAGCGAGTTGGAAAGGACGGACGCAGCATTTCTCGCCGACGGTCGTCAGGTTGGCAAGCTCCGCGGCATGCTCTCGCGCGCGGACGAAGCCCGCACTGCGCTCGGCAATCTGATGACGACAGCCACATCGCTTGGCAAGCTGGTCGAAGAATTGAAAAAGCTACCGCCCCAGATCCAGGAAATGCGACAGTCTCTTACGAGCCTGGAGCACCAGCGGACTGAGTCGACGGCCGATAGCTCTAATAAGGGGGCGATTTTCGAAGAGAGACGCAGACAATTCGAAGCGGCTCAACGTGACGCGGACCAAACGCGACAGCTACTGGCAAACGCGCAGGAGTTTTACGACGCGTGGCAGGCCGAGTGCCGGGGGAGTCAATCCACGTCATTGCCGGCAGAGGCCCCGACCGAATCACCCATGTGGCGCAAATTCAACGAGGCCAAGGCCGCGGCTGAGGCGGCACAAGCGTGGCTGACCAAAGTGGCGGCGCCCTTCGAACACGCGAAGAAGGAGTCAGAATCGGCCCAGGCCACGTTACAGGAACTGACGAAGCAACTTGACGGCCGGCGCGAAAAGCTCCAGGCGCTGGAACGCCGAACGCCGGAGCTCAAGCTGGAATTGATTGCCGGCATCGATTGTATTCAGGTGGCGTTTGCCGCCGCGGCCACTGGACTGGGGACTTACCTGTCGAGCGAGCGCGGGGCGTCGGCCGCCGCGTTCCCTTCGCAGGAGTTGGGGGCCGGCAACTACGGCTGGCTTGGGTCGTACGGCCTCGAACGCCCGTTGGCCGATGCCTTAGCGCAGGCCGAACGTGACTACCAGCGGCACCTTCAGGCGGTGCTGGTGCTGAATCGCACAAGCCGGTGGCTCGATGACCAGCGTAAGTCGGCCGACCAGGAATGTGCCGCCGCCCGCCGCCGCCGTGACGCCGCCTGGAAGTGCCGCTGCCACGATCTGCTGGGTGACCTCTTGGCGAACGAAGCTTGCGCCGGCGGCTTGGCTGATTGATTCCCTTCGCATGGCGGGTTCAGCCGGATGTGTCATCGCGAAAGGTTAAGTTCTCGCGAAATAGTCGGGGTGTCTCATCAAGAGGCCCGAAGTGGAGTTGATCAGCCAGGGGCTTTCCGATTCGCCGCCACAACGTCCGCCGCAGCGGATGAACCAGTTAGTTCGGTCTGTCGCTGTCCTGTAATCTCAATCGCTACTTCGGAATCCCATCAAATGACCGGTTAATGACAGATTGCCTCGTCCGAGATTCTCATCCGTTTTTCGACGCACGATTTCTGTGCCGAGAACTCCATACGTTTCCTGAGAATCGCGCTCAATTGGATGATGGCCGTTGAAATGCGTTCAAAGGCAGCGCATCAATGCAACCTTTTCTGACACAGCCTGTGTAGCCCGAGAACTCAAGCGTTTCGCCGGAATTTCCTTTGATCGGAAGGGTCGAATCGCGGTAACTGTGGATGGCTTACGAAACGGGCGGTTGTTGAATGCTTCGCTCAATATCGGTTTGACCGGGCACCTGCTGATCAGTTTCACGACTCGAAATTCACCGAGCCCACGGGTAGGCTGGGCTTTGTCTTCGTGGTGCGGAACCAGTCCCTACCCATCCGGCACTGACAGCGAGACAGCCCGATGTCCTCAGCTTGGAAAACCGTCCGCGTCTTCATCTCGTCAACCTTCCGCGACATGCACGCAGAGCGGGACCACTTGATCAAACGAGTCTTTCCCCGCCTACGGCTGTGGTGCCAAGAGCGGCGGCTGCATCTCGTTGACATTGATCTTCGATGGGGTGTCACAAAGGATGCAGCAGACAACGGCGCAGCGATTGACATCTGTCTCAAGGAAATTGATGGGAGCCGGCCCTTCTTTGTTTGCATCCTTGGCAACCGCTACGGCTGGGTGCCCGACCAATTGCCCCCGGAAGAGATGTACGCGTTTCATGGTCTACAGGCGAAAACGCACCTTTCGATCACGCACCTTGAAATCCTGCACGCTGCCATGCAGACCATCCCGAAAATCCTGGCCAAAGAGGGAAAGTCAGAGCCAGTCTGCAAGCAAGCATTCTTCTACTTTCGAGACCCGAATTGTCTGCCCACCCCCAAAGAGTTAACTGCATTAACCGATCAAGAGCGGAAGGAATACAAACAAGCGTTCTTTGAACAACTGCCCGAACGGGCACAGATGCTCAAAGACCTAAAAGACGAAATTCGCAAGCGCTACGCTTCAGACAATCGCGTTATTGATTACGCCGGCCGGTGGGATGCCGAGGGCGTCAACCCCGAAGATGAGCTACTCAAGGGGAGACTGACAGATCTGAAAGCTTTTGGTGAACGAGTCGAAGCGGACCTGATACGCGGGATCCAAGATCAGTTTGCAGAGCACATTTCCGCCCTCGGCGAGAAAGACGATCCGCTCGCCAGTGAACGGTCCGATCACGACGCCTTCATCGAGAACCGGACACAGGTTCATGTTCCCCGTGTGGATGTCGAGCAGCAGTTGCGCCAGTACATCGACGGCGACGACCATCGACCCATGGTTTTGTCGGGACCACCAGGCAGCGGCAAGAGCGCTATTCTTGCGCATTGGGTGGCCGAAATCGTCGACCGCGGTACCTGGCTGGCCAAGTCGGACAACAGAACTTTTGTCATACCTCGCTTCATTGGTGCGAGCACCGATTCGGTGAATCTGCATCGTTTGCTGGGCAGTGTGTGCGAAGAACTTCAGCGCCGCTTTGAGCTGACCGAAGAGGTCGAAGAGGAGGGTGCCAGCGGCCAAAAGCAAACACGTGTGCAGAAGATGGTAGTCCCTGCCGACCCCGTGCAGATTCAGCAGAAATGGCCGAAATTCCTGGAAGCGGCGGCCGAAAAGGGACGCGTGATATTTGTTCTTGACGCGATCAATCAGTTAGCTCGCAGCGCCGACCCCATGCGACTTTATTGGTTGCCGCGAAAGCTTCCGAAAAACATCCGCATGATTGTCAGCGCGCTGGACCACGGCGAGAAGTCCGACCCCGAATACAAGCCTGACAAGGAGGATCCGCTGGATTGGTTGTCTGTACTGCGTCGCATGAAGTTGCCTGAATTGTGCGTGCCGGAGCTGACAGGCGACGAACGTCGCAAGATGATTCGCGAAATACCGAGCGTGTTTTGCAAGACGCTCGACGAAACGCAGATTACCGAGCTGCTGAACAACAAGGCCACGAGCAATCCATTGTTCTTGTTCGTGGTATTGGACGAGTTGCGTGTCTACGGCGGCTTCGGCAAAGAGGGTGAACGGCTGCTGCAGGCAATTCACAAACTTCCTTGGCTGGAGCACCGCGACAAAAATGGTGTGCCAGTCAAGCCACCCGATGGCGCTCCGGTTTTCACGACGATTGACAACGCGCTGGATGCCTTATTTGGTCAGATCTTGGATCGGCTCAAGCGAGAAACCGACCGTCAGGCTTTCGACCTTTGTCCGACCGTATTCCGCCTGCTCGCCTCGGCGCGAGACGGTTTGTCCGAAGAGGAACTCTCCGGTGTCCTTGCTCGCGTCCTGACAGATGTTGACGAAGAGGCACATCATGACGAAATGCAAGTCGTGCTGCGTCAAGTGCGTCCCTACCTGGTCCGCAAGGGAGTGCAACAACGTCTCTCGGAATTGGACAATCGACTGCCCGACTTTGACGAAGCGGCAGCCGCGGACGCAATCACACCCCCGACGCAGCAGGTCGTTTTGCTCGACTTCTACCACCGCAGTTTCTGGAAGGCCGTGCGGTCGAAATATGTCCAATCCGAGGAAGCTCAAGCGCAAGGCCACCGGCAGCTTGCCGAGTACTTTCAAGACGAACAGCAACAGCCCTATTTTTGGGAATCCCTCGAAAGCCAACGCAAGCGAGCTAAGCGCCTGCCTCCCACACCGCGCCCAGGCAACGTGCGGAAAGTCGTCGAACTTCCGTACCATCTGTTGGAGGTCGCCAAGCTGATTGGCAAGGACAACCCGCAAGCGAAAGAGTGGCACGCTGTGGCCGACCTGCTCATCGACTGGAAATTCCTGGAAGCCAAAGCCGAGGCGTAACCATGATCTTCGAGCTTGTGCAGGATTTCTCGGCAGCAATTTCAGGCATGCCCAAAGACCATCCGCGGCATCGCATTCTCACGCTGCTCGAAGAAGCCATCCGCCGCGAAGTCCAGTTTATCGATCAGCACCCGACGACGCTCTTTCAATGCATGTGGAATACTTGTTGGTGGTATGATCCTCCGGGAATCGAGGCCCATCTGGATGCGCCGTGCCCCCTGCGGCTTGAAGATCACTCTGTGTCCACCTGGATGATCAACTGGTGGCGGGGCAAACAGAGTAGTGGGTGCTTCGGTCACTGGCTCCGAGCTCGTCGTCCTCCCGCGGCACGCCTTGGAATGGCCCTCCGCATGCGATTGTCCGGGCACCACGGAGCAATTACCTGCCTTGGGTTCTCTAATGACGGACGCCAGCTCGCAAGTGGTTCGGACGACCACACCGTGCGAGTCTGGGATGCCGCCAGCGGTAGGCTGTGGGAGTGCCTGACGGGTCACACGGACAGTGTACTGGCAATTGCTTTTTCAAATGACGGAAAGGAACTGGTCAGCAGTTCCCAGGACGGGAGCGTAAAGTTGTGGGACATTGTCGCTGGCCGTGAACGCATCCAACTATGCGGTCACGAATCGAGGGTCGTTGCAGTAGCATTTAC
>CAYSHJ010000793.1:0-7274 GCA_964430385.1 uncultured Planctomycetaceae bacterium | reverse complement strand
GCGGCGCTCGCGGTGCCCAGCGGCGGGCTGGCTGATCGCGAGCTCAGCCGATTCGACACGGCGGCCGCGCGAGCGATCTCGCAGTTGGAGCGAGTCTCGCGACAACTGAAGCATCAAGGTCGCGGCGACGACGCGGAGATCTTCGGCGGTCACGCGTTGATGCTGTCGAATTCGGAATTTCGCCAGCGCGTATTGTCGCGCGTTCATGACGCCGGCGATTCGGCCGAGGCGGCGGTCGCTCACGTCGTCGGCGAACTGCAAGATACGTTCAAGTCCAGTCCACAGCCGTTCATTCAAGACAAAGCGGCCGACATTCTGGATATCGGCCGGCGGTTGATTCAGTGCTTGAACAACGCCAGCGATCGCGAGGCGTTGTCGTCCGAAATCGTCATCGCTCAAAGCTTAATGCCGTCGGAGTTGGTGCGGCTGGCGCATCAAGGAATCGCGGGCGTCGTGACGGAATCGTGTGCGATGAAGTCGCACACGGCGATTCTCGCGCGCGGCTTGGGCGTGCCGTTCGTGACGGGCCTGAGCGACGTGATGTCGCGCATCGGCGACGGTGCGACGGTGCTGCTGGATGCGACAACCGGACGAGTGCTCGTCGAACCGACCGACGCCGAACGCGCGCTGGAATCCGAACTGCGGCAGCGTATCACCGATTCAGCCGCGCGCACCGAGCCGGCTCCGCAGACAACGGCCGACGGCGTGCCGGTCAAGTTGCTGCTGAACATCAGCGACCCGCTCGAGGCACGCGCGGTGTCACAATTCTCGCTGGCTGGCGTGGGGTTGTTCCGCACCGAGTTCTTGTACATGGACCGCCCGTGGTGGCTGTCGGAAGAGGAGAGCTTCGCCGCGTATCAAGCGGTCTCGCACAGCGTCGGCGACGGCGAGCTGCACATCCGGCTGGCCGACTTCGGCGCGGAGAAGTGTCCCGCGTACGCCGACATCCCCGTGAACAAGAATCCCAGCTTGGGCATTCGCGGCGTGCGACTGCTGCTGGAGCGAGACGACATTCTGCGTCCGCAGGTGCGAGCGATCGCGCGCGTCGCGGAGCAACGGCCGGTGACGGTGCTGGTGCCGATGATCGACACGCTTGATACGTTGCAACAGATTCACGGCAAGCTGCTCGCCGCCTGTGATCTGCCCAGCGGTCAGCCGTTGCCGTTTCGCCTGGCCGCGATGATTGAAGTCCCCGCCGCCGCACTGATGATCGACGAACTGATTGATCACGTCGACGCCGTTTCCGTCGGCCTGAACGATCTGACGCAATACCTGCTCGCCGCCGACCGCGATGACGAACTGTGCGAGCGTTATCACGACGCGCTGCAACCCGCGGTGTTGCGACTTCTGCGCCGAGTCGTCGCCACCGCCGATGCTGCCGGCAAGCCAGTCACGTTGTGCGGTGAACTCGCCGGCGACACATCGCTCACCGGAGTGTTGTTGGCCCTTGGCGTGCGACGCTTCAGTGTGTCACGCTCGCACGTGCCTCTGGTCGGTACAACATTGCGACAGGCGGATGTCTCCAAGCTCACTCCGTTCGCCGACGAACTCCTCGCACAACGTCGCGGCCAGGATGTGCGAGCGGTCATCTCGGCGCGATTCGCCAAGCGAGTGTAAACGCGTTTCGTGACTCTCATTGCCTGCGAGACGCCGACTTCATCGCGTCGACACGGTTGACCGGCTACCGTTGCGCCGATAAGCCAACACTGCGGCGATCTGGGAACGGGCGTTTCGAGATTCGGCTCGCCGCGAATTAGTCCGATAGCGCACGTTCGGCCGTCTTGTCCCCTCTCCCCCCGCTTCGGGGGGAGAGGCTTAGGGTGAGGGGGTCTTCGGAGTCGGTGAGCGGTCGACGACGAGTTGACGTATTGGCAAACGGTTGTGCTGCGATTCGAAGCGTCGACACCATTCGCCCCCTCACCCTAGCCCTCTCCCCCGAAGCGGGGAGAGGGGACCGGAATCCAAAAAGGTGCGCAGTCGTATTAGGACGGAGACCGGAATGATTCACACCGCTTTGCTGTTGTGTCTGGCTCTGGCGGGCGCGAACGATCCTTGGCATTTGCCGGAGTGGTCGCATCGCGCGATCGTCGAGATCGAGAAGCCGTCCGACGATACTGAGGTCGACACGGCGGCGGTGAAAGTGCTGACACACGGGCGTTGTCAGGCTGACGGGCGCGATCTCCGAGTGCTCGATGCCGCCGGCCAAGCGGTGCCGTTTCAAGTCAGGTTTCTCGACGCGAGTCGATACACACTGATCTTGTTTCGCGCGGCAGGAGCAAAAGCTGGCAATCGGTTTTTCGTGTATTTCGGAAATACCCAACCGGCGCGAGCTGCGGAGCAGGTTGATGTCGACGAGAAACCAGGCGCGGGTTCGCCACGCGGAAGCTGGACGCCTCGCGCGGGGTTGGTGCTCACGACGCGACAACGGCCTGCTGGCGAGAACCCGCTCACGCCGGACGAATTTCACACGCTGTGGTCGGCGAGTCCGGCGGCTCATGGCGCGCGGTATCAGCGGAAGATTTCGGATGGCTTCAACCCGTTCGGCTCGTCGGACTTCTACCTGAGCGCGTATCGCGGCTGGCTGAAGGTGCCGCAAGCGGGGACGTATCAGTTCTGTACGGTGTCGAACGAAGCATCGTTCTCATTTCTGGACGGCAGAGAATTGATTCACTGGCCTGGGCGGCACACGGAAGAGCGGGGCATTCGAGGCGAGAAGAACGTGACGGTTGAACTGACGGCGGGGTGGCACTTCGTCGAGTACTATCACGAGGAAGTCACGCTGCGGCAGATGGCATTTCTCGGTTGGAGGACGCCGACCTCGGGGCCGCCGTTCGAGCCGATTCCGGAGTCCGCGTTCGTCGCTCCGCACACGGCGGCCGTGACGCGCTGCGAATCGAAAGTAGGGATCGTTGCGACGTTCGAGCCGACGATTGTCGATTCACTCTGGCCAGAGAATCGCTCGACCGGGCAGTTCACTCGTGCGAAGTTTCGAGTCCAATGTCCCAAGGAACCATCGGGTGGGACGGATTGTCAATCCGTCCTACCGGGGTCAACGTTCCGCTGGGAGTTCGGAGACGGGCAGAGTGCGGCCGGTGCGGAAGTCGAGCACGTTTATCTCGTGCTCGGCAAGTACGACGTCACGCTGACGGCGACGGAGCCGAACGGCAAATCTCAAGCGGTGAAATGGCCGCTCGACGTGTTCGAAATCCAGCACGTCACCGATGACATTGGGCAAGGCAAGCCGTCCGAATACGCCAAACTGGCGACAACGTACGATCCGGAGAAGTTCGAAGCGACGCCGTTGTTCGAGCTCGCACATCTGTTCGGAGACGCCGAACGTTTTGCCGATTCGGTTCGCATTGGGCGGCGTTGGCTCGCGCGTTTCGCGTCCTCGCGACCGAAGGAAACTTCATCAGTGCAACGGTTGATCGCGGTCGCGTCGTTACGTGGCAGTCCCGAAGGCCAAGCCGACGCGATCGACGCGGCGATCCAAGCGTTTGAAGCGTCGCTGACGGACCATGACGAAAACCCGATCGCGGATCGGCTCGACTCGCTGGCACAGGTCGTTCGGCTGTTGGGAATCGAGCGTGGCGACGCCGAACGAGCCCAAGCGTCGTTCGCGAAAGTCGAGGAAGCCGTGCGTGGCAAGAAGCTCGACGATGACGCGCGTTCCGCGTATCGCCGAGCGATCATTGCGGCCGGCGACGTCAAGTTGTGGCGCGACGACTTTCCTGCCGCGATCATTTTGTATCGCCGCGCGGAGTTCCTGGACGGCAAGACGATTCCCGTACAAATCCGCGCCGCGCGGCTGGGCGCGTTTCCGCAGGCCGTTCGAGATTACCTGGAAACCGATCAATTCGAAGCGGCGCTGGATTTGATCAATCAGTGGGACGAGACGTTTCCGACGGAAAAGCCGAAAGGTCACACGCTGTATTGGCGCGGCAAGACACTACATCTTCGCGGACAACATCGTGACGCCGGACGCTTGCTGGATCGTTCGATCCGTCTCGCCACCGGTGCCGCGTTCGAGTCGGAGGCTCGCTGGCTGCGGTGCGTCTCGTTAGTGGAAGTCGGTCAGACCGACGTTGCACGCAAGGAACTCGTCCAACTCACTCGACTGCCGCTGGCCGACCGTTTTACCGAGCTGGCGAAAGAGCGGCTGAAGACGTTGCCCTGAAATACGATTTCCATCGGGTGCGCCACATGTCCGTATTGACACCTTCAACGGCAACGGCGTACCACGCGCCGTCTGTATCCGTCGTTCTAGCCGCATTATTCATGAGCCGAAACTAGCCCGACGCGCAAGCGAGGGACAGAGGCAAACTTCCCTCGCTTGCGCGTCGGGCTAGTGTGAAGCAGATTGCGTCAGAATCTCCTCGGATCATGAATAATGCGGGCTAGGTCGCAGCGGGCCGGGACGATAAATTCAGACCGTTGACGGAGCGAGGCGGAGCATGGCATCTTCCGAATCCGCGATCGACCAGGTCGGCTTGGAGCAACATTACTCGTCGTGGTTCGAGAACATCGCCAACGATTTTCGGTCCACGACTCTGTCTGGTCTGGCCAGTGGCTATTTGCCGCCTGGGGCCAAGGTTCTGGATATCGGCTGCGGCAGTGGCGCGCTGAGCGTCGAGTTGCTGCGTCGCGGGATCGAGGTGATTTCGCAGGATGCTTCGTCAAAGATGATCGCCTTGTGTCGCCGCTATCTGTGGGCCAATGGTTTCTCGGACCGCAACGTTCGCCAGGGACGTATTGACCAGATTCAGGAGCGCGAAGCGTTTGACGCGGTCGTGGCGCTCGACGTCGTGGAACACATCAAGGATGACCAGCAAGCGCTGAGGGACTTGCTGCGATGCCTCAAGCCGAATGGCCAACTCATCATCTCGGTGCCGGCGATGGATTGGCTGTACGGTCCCAAGGACAAAGCGGTCGGGCACTATCGACGATACCGGAAGCGACAATTGATGGAACTCATCGAATCCTGTGGTTTCACAATCGAGTCCGTGCGGTACTGGAATGTCTTGGGAGTTCTGCCCGTGTGGTTCAGCGTCAAGGTTTGGAAACGGCGTTTGCGTGAGGATTTTCGATACGCCGGACGTTCGTGGCTGAAGATGACGCTCAATGACCTACTCCGAGTTTGGTTCCAAGTTGTCGAGAATGCGATTCGGCCGCCCTTGGGACTGACGCTGATCATCCGTGCTCGGCCATGTCGCCGCGCGTCACGATGACCGTGTTGATCCCGAGTTCCCGTCGATATCATCGCGGGAGTCTTTGGTCTCACCGGAATGACTGGCATGCGACGTGACGTGGCGATGCGTTCGATTCTGACGGGTCTCAGCGGCGTGATCTGCCGGCGGTTGATCGTCGTGTTTTGTGGGCTGTCCTGGTTATCGGCGGCGACGGGCAGCGAGCCAGTCAAAAGCTCTGAAACGCGATGGTTCTTTCAGAATCACGTGCGTCCGATCCTGGCGAATCATTGCTGGAGCTGTCACGGGCCGGACGAATCGGCTCGGCAGGCGGGGTTGCGACTCGATCGGCGCGAGACCGCGTTGTTGAAAAGTGAAAGCGGAAAATTCGCCGTCGTGCCCGGGATGCCGGACGCAAGCGAAATCATCGCCCGGATCGAGTCGCACGATCCCGACAAATTCATGCCGCCAACAGATGCCAAGAAGCCGTTGGCGGAGTCGCAGAAAAAAACACTGCGACAGTGGATCGCCTCAGGGGCAGAGTATTCGCAACATTGGGCGTTCGTCGCGCCACAGCGACCGGACGTACCGAAACTCACAATCCGAAATCGGGGTACCCGCGACAGTGGGTCATTCGAAATCCGCAATCCAATTGATGCCTTCGTGCTGCAGCGGCTTGAGGACGAGGGGCTTTCGCCGTCCCGTGAGGCGGACCGCGCGACATGGCTGCGCCGCGTGACGCTCGATCTGACGGGGTTGCCGCCGTCGACGGTGGAACTCGAAACATTCCTGGCTGACAAGTCGGAGAACGCACACGAGCGAGTCGTTGAGCGGTTATTGGCGTCGCCGCGATCGGCCGAGCGGCTGGCAATGCAGTGGCTCGATGCGGCGCGGTACGCCGACACGAACGGCTACAACAACGACGAAGTCCGCACGATGTGGCCCTGGCGCGATTGGGTCATCGACGCCTTTCGTCGCGGACTGCCGTACGACCAATTCGTGGCCGAGCAGTTGGCGGGCGACCTGCTGCCGAACGCGGCGCTCGCACAGCGCGTGGCGACGGGATTCAATCGAAATCACGTGCTGACGACCGAAGGGGGAATCATCGAAGAGGAGTATCACGTCGAGTACGTCGCCGACCGCGTTCACACAACGGCCTCGGTCTTTATGGGTCTGACGTTGCAGTGTGCTCGCTGTCACGACCACAAGTACGACCCGCTGACGCAACGCGACTACTATCAATTCGCGGCGTTCTTTAACAACATCCCGGATAAGGTCGTCGTTTACAGCCAGGGCCGCATGGCTTCGCCGCTGCTGAAAGTCCCCTCGCCGGAACAAACGGCGGAGTTGCATCGGCTGGAACGGCGGCGAGTCGCACTCGAACAAAGTCTGAAGCAACGTGTCGCGGGCATCGCTGCGGAGGTCGCTCGCTGGGAACAGAGTTTGACCTCTGAGCAGATTGCCAAGTTGGGACCGCTGGGGCTTATCGCTCGCTTCACGTTTGATGAAGCGGACGGAACGGAGGTCATCGAGCAGTTGGACTCCAGCCGGCGCGGTACGATTCACGGCAAGATCGCGCGCGTGCCGGGCAAGCTAGGTGGCGCGCTGGACTTCGACGGCAACACATTCATCGACGCGGGACAAATCGGAATCTTCGACAGCGCGGACAAGGTCTCGTTTGCGGCCTGGATGCAACCAACGTCCACTCAGCCGACGACCGTGTTGTCGAAGATGGACGAAGCCAACGCGCATCGCGGTTACGATGTGATCATGGAGGGTGGCAAAGTCGCGAGCCATTGGGTGGATCATTGGCCCGACAGTGCCTTCAAGGTCATCACCAAAGAGCCGGTTTCGCTGGCGGAATGGCATCACCTGGTCGTGACGTATGACGGCTCGCGAAAGGCGACCGGCTTGAAGATTTACGTCGATGGCAAACCGCAGCCGCTCGATGTGCCGACGAACAACACGATTGCTGGCACGCTGCACACGGACAAGCCGTTTCACATCGGCCGGAGAAATCAGTCGGCCGCGTTTCAAGGTCGCATCGACGACCTGCAGATTTACTCGTTGGAATTGAACGCCGAGGAC
>CAYSHJ010000792.1:0-5947 GCA_964430385.1 uncultured Planctomycetaceae bacterium | reverse complement strand
AAGGGCGTGGAATTGTCCTTGCGAGTCCGCCGCGGCCGACTCCCTTAGCAGGGCGTGCCACCCGGGACTACTTCAAATTGACCCACTATCCGAAAATGAGGCACGTTTGACCGTGCCCCCAGTGTCGAACGACTGACGTTTCGTCGCGATCACAATCAGACACTCTTCATGGCGGCGCCGAGGATCTTCGACGTGCTCGGCCGCATGATCCGCGGGTCGACCAATTCGCCCTTGAGCAGTGTCGAACGGATGTCCTTACCGCTGATCGAGACGGGTTTCTCGTCTTTATGGCGTTCCATCAGGTCAACTCGGCCAGCCGAGTCGTAGTAGGCCGCGAATCCGACGTTGACGGTCTTGATCTTCAGGTCGCCGCCGAGCTTCTTGAAAATCTCTTGAGCGTCGAAGTCGCCCCAGATCGCTTCGCCATTTTGGTACGGCGCGTCGGCGTGCTTGCGGCCGATGATGATGTGCGTGTAGCCCATGTTCTGGCGGTAAATGCCGTGCATCACCGCTTCCTTCGGACCGCCGTAAAACATCTTGATGTCCAGGCCGAGCAGCACGACCCGATCGGGCACCGATTCCTTGCGTGGTCCCCACAACGACGCATCACTGTCGCCGTCGCCTAAGACTCGGTCAGTGATGAGATGCTCGTAGGTCTGCATGCGAATGCCGGCGTCAACGTCATCACCCTTCACCTCGCCGATGAGCGGGTTCAAACAGGCACCGGCATTGCAGCCTTCTCGCAGCAGCGTTTCGAGACCGTAAACGAGCGCGTACTCATGCGCACGGTGCAGCGGGTTGCGCGTCTGAAACGCCACGGCAGCGTTCCAGCCCTTTTCAGCCAGCAGCTTGCGAACCTCGCGCGGCGTGAGGACGTACTTGCCGAATGCCGGATGCTTTGGCTGCGGCAGAACGCGAATCTCGCCGCCGATCAAGTGCGACTTGTCGGCGTCACCCTTGAGCACCATGTCCGCGCCGGGATGATCGACTCGGTCGCTGAGGTACACCGAGCGCAGATATTTCAACTTCGGCCAGGGGAAGACGTCGTTGACGTCGAGTGTCGCAATCACTTCGCCCGTGGGATTCGTCAGCCCCACCTTTTGGCCGGCCTTGATCGTCTTAGCCAAGTCGGCCGTGATCGGAAACGAAATGGGAATCGTCCAGGCATACAGCTTACCGTTGTGTTCGATGACCGACTCATCGAGCACTCGGTTGTACGTCGCACTGTTCATCGGCCCGGTCAGCGGGCTGAGCGTGCCGTCGCCGAAACGGTAAACCGACGACAAGTCGCCATTCGACACCGGTATTTTCGGCAGCGATGCCGCCGCAGCCTGGAAGCTCGCGATTTCACTATTCGACACCGTCCGGCAAACTGGCTCGGACAAACCACCATGCGGAACAATCAGATCAGCCATCGTTGTCTTGCACCTCGTCAAAACGTGTTTCTCGAAATTGTGTCAGCCTGCAAATTGGGCGAGCGGGAAAGTAGGTGAAGCCGGCGGAGTACGTCAATCCGGATGGGTTTATGGGCCGCACTGACGATTGCGAATCTATTCCTGTTGCAACGATTGCAACGCCCACAACGCCTCTTGTTTCTCCAAATTGTCAAATCATCGAGATTTGGTGTGGCGAGCCGGTAGACAAGTTTTCCAGAATAAGGCGTGTGAATTCTCATGAGTGATTACGAGGGGGTCGGACCCCTTCCCTCAATAGCCCCTGCCTCGATCGCCCCTAAGTACATCAACAAGGTAACCATGACTATGCAAACGCTGATCACAAGACTCGCCATCCCTGCTGTTTCCGCTGTCGCCTTATTGTTGGCAACATCAGGGTCTGCCGAGGCACAGTGCTCTCCTTGTGGCCATTCCTGCAACCCCTGCCAGACGCAAGTCACGTACTACGGTCCGATCATTTGGAACCCGTTTACCTGGGGCGCGTGCTATTCACCGTGCGCGAGTCCCTGCGGCTCCGCCTACTCGCCATCGAGTTGTTCGCCATGCACCCCAAGCGTCTGTGGGCCGACTCGAACGTATTTTCGTCCCAGTTGTTCGCCATGTGGGTCGGCTTGCTCGTTAGGCGACCTCTGTGGTCTGTCCGGCTGCGGCGTCGGAGGGTGCCGGACTCCCTGCCGTGGTCCGGCCTGCGGAGTTCCCGTGGCACCGGTATTACCGCAGTCGACGATTCCGGAAACGTTCCCAGAAGAGGCAGACACGACTCCGAGGACGTTCTCGGACGACCCATCCACGATGCCACAACACAGGCACGACGGTGCGCTGCGTCAAATGCACAAAACCGAAAGGGTCAAGTCGAAGCCACTGAATCGGCCGAAACAGACGCCCCAAGCCGGTGACTCTGTCGCAACTCGCACCGCGCCGTCGTTGCGGAGCCGTCCCAACCAAACACAACCGATCGGCCCGGCGCGAACCGTCAATCAAAACATGGCCCGGCAAAAACATAACGGCAACCAGGGCTGGGTACCCGTTGTGGCTCCATCAAAGCTCGCGAAAAACTAAAAGCAGCCCGAACGACGCAGGGTAGCCGTCCACTGTACGGAAAAGGGAGTTTCCCACACGCAGCATGAGCCGTGCTGCGTGTGGGCAGTTTTCAAGGTGATCGAGCGAGTCTGGAACCGGCGCGATTCGATCGCCGTGGATTCACTGCTTGATTGCTTGCCTACAATGTCCGGCACGCCTAGGGGATCGGCTCACGCGTCGGAATACCCAATCGCAGATCTTCACAAGCACCTGGTCGTCGCAGCCGTCACCGGTCGTCGCCTTGCCTGTGCGTGTTTGGCACAGGGATCCAATCGATGTTGTCGACGGCGACCGACGCGCGGCTCGAAGTTTTGCTGACAATGCCTGTACGAGGCGTGGGGACAGCCTGCCAGCCGTGGTTCACGTTCGCTTTTACGACGGAGTTTGGCCGCAGGGTCGGCGGGGTCGGACGGAGACTGACCTTGGGTCGGACCATCGATCGCGTCGAGGCGGCGGCGGTGGCTGACCTCGACGGCACGGGAGGCGCTGATGGCTGCCGCCTGACTTGCGCCGGCAACGGCTGTTGCGGCAGCACGCGCGTCGCAACGAGTGGCTGCGCAACCGAGGCGGTGCCTGCGGCGCCTCGCTGCCGAACGCCCTGTCGCAACTCGGGGGACTGACGTCCCTCGCTCGCCTGGGAGGTGCCTGTGGCGTCTTGCCGGCGAAGTCCCTGTTGCTGGACGAAATTGATGCACACCTGTTGTTCGCTGACTTTGACGCCATCGGCGAGCACGGCAAACCGGCCACAGCGTTGTCCCGCAAGAGTGCCTAGCAGGCTGAGATCTTCCTGCCGCGATTCCTTAGGCCCCAGACGTCCAATCTTTTTTCGCACCAGCGACTCTGTGCTACCTGGAAAGACGAGGCCCTCATCAAACGCGCATTCTAACTCGACGTCTTCAATCGGGTTGTCGCCGGTATTTTGTATGACGACGCCGAACGTCGCGGCCGTCTCGACCTGTTGCGTCTCGGGACCGGTGACCAAGACCCGCAAGCTCGGTGCGGTGTTTGGTACAAGCTCGACCGGTTCCGGGACGGACTCACTCTGCAACGGCGACGCCCGTGAGCGCACTTCGATTTGAGGCCCAACCAATTCCGGGTCAGATTCGCTCGGCGGCCGCAGCGTCTTTTGTGGTGTCGCCGGGAGTTGCTGGGTTGGGCAACACCGGATTGGAGTCGTCGCAGCACAGCCGTCGCTGAACCCGGGACGACAGGAATTGCACTGCGGCCGGTAATTCGAGGTTGACCTTGACGGGCAGGTAAAGCAGCCGGTCCCGCGCGCGTATGGATTGCACATGCCTGGCCAACAGGCGCCCCTTAACGAAGTGCAGCGCTCCGTTAAACACCGGTTCGGGTAAGAGCCGCAGGCGTCCGCGGCACTGACGATTTGTGGAGTGACACAAAGCACTGCCAACAGCACGCCACAGATTGTCGAATGTTGCGTCATCGATGCACCTCGATCAAAGCTATTGAACAAGAGCCGACCTGGGGCTGACAGCTGTAACAGTCCCAGGTCGGCGCGACCAGACTCGTCGCAGCGAGCCTCTTCGCTCGGGGCAAGCCGATCGGCCGGACTTTTCTTCCCGCCACTGGGCTTGCCCCAGTGGTCCCCGCGCTTCTGCACTACTGTTCGACGTAGCGCAGAAGCGCGGGAACCACCCCGACGAGCGGGGTGGCGTGGGTACGTTATGTCCTGCCGTTCGCCATATGACAGACCTCTTCCTCTTACCGGTTGCTGGCCAGCTTGGGAGCAGGGACCGCGGTCCAACCGCTGTTCAGACCAGTTGGTTGGCTAATGGTGGCCGTTCGCACGGTTGCGAGCGGAGCACGCGCGGGCGCTTGCTGGACGACGCGCGCGAGGCTGGGCTTCGGCGCGCTCTTGACCATTTGAGTGGCTTCACCGCGCGAGTGCGCGACCGCGGCACTCGGACGTTGGCTGGAGGCGGTTCGGGCGGGCGATGGCCGCGACGTCACGCCACACTGTCCGGTAGCGCAGCCGCGGGGACCATAGAACAAACGTGACTGGTAGGTGCTCACGGGAGCACATGCGGGTTCACAGTCACTTGGTGCACAATTAGGTCGACAAGGCTCCTGACAAATGGGTCGACAAGGCTCCTGGCAAATGGGTCGACAAGAAACGGTCGGACAACCAGGTAGGCAATCAGTCGTTGAACAGGAGCCACCGTAGCCGACGAAGTAACGGGGATATGTGTTTACCCCCCAGAGCGACGGGCGGTAAAACGTCGTGACCCGCGAGTGGCAAAGGTCACACGCGGAACAAGTTTCCGCCGTCTCGCAAAGTATGCCAAAGGCCAGGCTCGCGATCGACGCCAAGACAACACGGTTGCGGTGCATGGTAGCTCCTCGTTCATCAAAGGGGTGTGAGACTCACAGCTTGGTCGCGGTATCCCCACAACCAAATCAGCCTGCGTCTACGACGTAAAGAGCTTGCGTCTACGACGCCGCCAAAGTTCATTAGAAAACAATTCTTTCGTGAGAGTCAACCATGCGACCTCGGTTGAGACTAAGATTTGATAAAAAAGTGAAACGCATTTGGTTCATTTCGGAATGATTGCGCAAGTCAGCGCATAGCTGCCATTACCATACAGCTTGCCCGATCGGGTCAAACGAAGGTCCGCAGCACGTCTCGGGCGGCGGCGATCGTCGCGTCGATGTCGGCGTCGCTGTGCGCCGCCGAGACGAAGTTGGCTTCGAATTGGCTGCACGGAAGATAGACGCCGCGCTCGATCATGCCCCAAAAGTAGCGGGCGAAATTTTTGGTCTGGCTGCGGCCGGCAACGATGTTGTTAATGACCGGCTCGGGATTGAAGAAGAGCGTGAACATGCTGCCGACGTGCGGCAGTGTGTGCGGAATGCCGGCGGCGGCGGCGCTCAGGCCGCGCGCGAGCTTTTCGGTTTTGGCGGCGAGCGACAGGTACGGCTGGGTGTTGCGCAGAGTCGTCAGCGTCGCGATGCCGCTCGCCATCGCCAGCGGGTTGCCGGAGAGCGTGCCGGCTTGATAGACCGGGCCGATCGGCGAGACCTTGGCCATAATGTCGGCTCGGCCGCCATACGCTCCGACAGGCAGGCCGCCGCCAATGATCTTGCCCAGCGTCGTCATGTCGGGCTTGATGCCGAACAGCTCTTGCGCGCCGCCGTAAGCGAGGCGGAAGCCGGTCATCACTTCGTCGAAGATCAGCACACTGCCATGTTTCGTGCAAAGGTCGCGGCACGCTTCGAGGAACCCAGATTGAGGCAATACGACACCCATGTTGCCGACGACTGGTTCCAGGATCACGGCGGCAAATTGATGGCCTTGTTTTTCGAAACTTTCGGCGAGGCTCTGCGGATCGTTGAACTCCAGCACGATCGTGTCGGCGGTGCACCCGTCGGGGACTCCGGGACTCGACGGGACG
>CAYSHJ010000791.1:0-4397 GCA_964430385.1 uncultured Planctomycetaceae bacterium | reverse complement strand
CCTCGCGAGCCTTCCCGCCCAGCACCATCGAGAAGGCATCTTGCTGATACCGATCGACCGTCTTCATCAAGCCCGACTGATCGGCTTGCCGCTCGATCTGATCGAGGCCGCTGAGCAACGAATGCCGGTCACCCGCGCGAGCCGACTCCAGCTTGCCGAAACTATCGAGGCACCTCGGCCGGCCGACTTTCGTTTGATACGTGAAGTGCAGGTATTTCTGCTCGGTGTCCACGTCGAACGGGTTGTACGCCGCTCCGAGATACGCGGCTCCCATGTAGCCGGGGAAGAGGTACACGCTCTGAGCGGCCGGCAGTCCGACATACGCCGGCATTCCCGCGACGTTTGGCCCGCACACCTTCGAGATGTACGCTCCGACTCCCGGATATTTCTGCGGCAAGCTGGCCGCGTTCGAGCCGAACCGTCCGGTCAGCATCCAGTGCGCTCCCGCGAAGTGATCGCCGTTGTCGTGATGCACCGACCTCACGAACGCCATCTTATCGGCCAGCTTCGCGTGCAACGGCAACGTCTCGGAGACGATCATGCCCGGCACGTTCGTGTGCAACGCTCCGAACGGACCGCGATAATCGGACGGAGCGTGCGGCTTCGGGTCGTAGGTTTCAAGCTGGCTTGGCCCGCCGTCTAGCCAAATCAAAATGACCGACTTGTCGTTCTTCTCGGCAGCGCCGTGTGCTCGCCAACGCAACAAGTCCCCGAGCGTCAGTCCGGCCAGACCGAGAAACCCAGACTTGATCGCGCTGCGGCGCGTCATCCCTTGGCAGTTCAGGGTCGGGCGGGCGTGTTCGATAGTCAGCATGCGTCATCTCCCGTGGTGACAGTCGACTCGCCTGTCGTGTGGCCGGCGAGCCGCCCGCCGCTTCAAATCAGAAATCCCTGATGCGAGAATTGGACAATATCGTTCCGACCTTAAGCTGGTCAATCAGACAGTGGCAAATCTTCCGTCGCCGCCGCTGGCCAAGGTCAAACGGGAGCGATAGAAAGAGCGCGCCCCAAAACTCAACTCGTGGGAGCTGACCTGATGCCAGTCAACACCGACTTTCTGCTGCAGAATCTCGCAATGAGCTTGCCGACTTTGTTGGCCGGTGCGATTGGCCTCGTGATGGTGTCGATCTTTCGTCAGCGAGCGACTGCCGCCGCCAACACCACAATGTGGTGTCTAATTGTCATTTTGTTGAATACCATCGTCGGCGCGGTCATTATGGGAATGATCCCGATGTTCGCTGGCAATGCCGGCGGCGAGAACGTGCGGATGATCTACATCGCGATCAGCTTGGGACGGCAACTGATCAGCGGCGCGGCGTTAGTCGGCTTGGTCTATGCCGTTTTCCAAGATCGAGCGGACGAGTCGGGCAAACTCCCTGAACGCGACGACTGGTCTGACCGGCAGTAACTCCGCGGAACATCGAATAACGCCGCTTCGGCCTGAAGGAGGATTTCTGGATCATGCTCAAGAACGTCGCCGAACTTTGCGAGTTGCAGCAGGTCACGATCGCCCAGTTGGCCGAACGCGCCGGCCTCGATGAACCCCGAGTGACGGCGATCACCCTCGGTCGCTGGACCCCTTCGCCCGCCGAACGGCAGAAAATCGCCAGCGTGTTCAACGTGCCCGTCGATCAAATCTCGTGGCGACACAAGACTCCGGTAGAACACCTCTACGGACACGGACCGGGGGGCGGGACCAGTTGACGAGGAGATTGACTGACTTCACACGTTAGCTTCCAACGTCTGCCCACGAAGAGGCTCGTCATCGCGGTCTCCTGCGTTGTTGAGTTGAGTAGGTCACTTGGCGACGGGTCTTTTCAAGACCGCGATCTAAAAACCGATGACAATATGCCCCACGACCAGCCACAGAAAAACTGTCCCGAAGAGTCCCGCCGCAATGCCGCACAGACTCCTCGCCACGATCCCGATGATGGCTTTCGAGGTGATATCCGCCCGTCGGATCAGCAGGAGGCTCGCAAGCCCGGCGACAACGGCCAGGGCTTCACCGGCCCACAACACATAGAGACCGGTTCGAGGGAGAAAGCCAGCCAGCAGACCTCGTGGCGTTTGTTCGAAAGGAAAGACTTGATTCACCAGTTGACCGATGAGAAACACGAACCCGCAGCCCAAGGCCAAACCGAGAGAAGCCAAAGACGCCTTCACAGCTCGTGATCGCGGTTGTTGAGTTGGCGAATTCATGTGGAGTTCCTCGTTCTGTTGGAATGATGGCGTTGATTGTCACTTGCCGCGATCCAGTGCGGCGTCGGGCTCAGTGGCGGCATTCTCCTGCAAACCCTGGCCGCACTTCTCGCAGTTGGCGGTGGAACTCGGGATCCGAAACGATTTCGTTTTTGGCTTGTGACCGCAGTGCGGACAAACGATGGGACACCGAGGGCCGGCATACGACGCGGCCAACAGATAAATCATGGCCGGCAGATACAGGCACAAGAAGAACATCTCGGAAGGGATGCCAAGGTCGTAGTCCCATTGCAGGAAAACTCCAATCATCGTCGGGATCATCAAGAGCAGCGGGAGTGCGGCAGCCATCCGACCGGCACCTCGACACTTCCAAATCGCCACGCATTGCAAAGGCAAGTAGGTGATGACGAGGAATCCCCCGGCCCACAGGATTTGATTCGACGTCCAAGGCTCCATGTCGGTCTCCGATCCTGGCCGTGGGTGATTCGGGCAAACGGCAAGTTCGATTGCTAAACGGCGTTAGCCCCACTCAACAGCCCGCGCACCCAAAACGTGAAGAGAACTGCGAGCACGGCCAGTAGATTGAGAGTCATGCCAATGCTCAACCGGTACGACCCTCGGAAGCGACCTGCAGACCGCCGAATCGCAATCAATCCCGCGATGCTGGTGACGATCCCAATCGCAGAAGCGGTCGCGGCCAACCAGAGGCAGCCATCCTCGACGCGCGCCTCGGCGCGGTAATCCCGGTCTCCGCGCATGTCCCGATAGAGTCCATGTCCATATTCGTCGAAGTAGTAAACCAACCCGCCCAACGCGACCGCGGCCAGCCAGCAGAACAGCGGGACATTCGCCAACCGCGTGACTGGCAGGGAAAGATCGCGATCGGCTTTCGTGACATTCATGGGACTGTTCCTCGCGGCAAGCGTGGCGTGTGTTACCAGGAATGCTTGCACTTAGTGCAACGCCATTTCTGAAATGTCTTGCCAACGAACCAAAAGAAGATGCCCCATGCGACCCAAGTGATCGAATCGCCAACTTTGCTCCAAAGGTTGAGGGTTTCGGAGAACACAAGGCCCAACACCAATTGGACGACGGCATTGGCAAAGCACATGCACACGCCCAGCGGACGGACCCAAGCAAAGTTCTTGAGTTCGGTCGCTCCGCACTTTGGGCAAACAGTTTCAGGGGTTGAGGACATGGCAGCAGGCTCCGTTAAAAAGGTCGTGAAGCAAAACGGAAACAGATCCGGTTGATTGTTCGTGTCGGTTGAGTGCGTTGATTGGACGTAGTGACGACGAGCGTCCGCCAGCCAGAATTTCCAGAAGCAATCCGATCACAGTTCCCCACAATGCCGCTTGGAAGACGCGAGCAATCATTGCGAGGAGTTCTGGCTAATCACTCAAACTGAGCGGTTTTGTTTTTGTCCCGTCAGGGACACTCGAAAATAGCCCAGCACGTTAGTGCTGGGATAACCGTTCAACGTACCTCTTGAGTCCCGTCAGGGACGACAGGGCACGATCGCTTTCTGTCGTCCCTATCGGGACTTTGTGAGGAATGTCGTCACGAAACCCAGCACTGACGTGCTGGGCTATTCTCGATACGTCCCTAGCGGGACTCAAAAACCGCTCAGTTTGAGCAATCATGCCCGCCACTGTCGGGCACGGAGTTTGGTTTGGCAGCCGCAACTTCCAGAACATCCTTGCCGCATTTCGCGCAGAGCGTGGAGGAACGCGTCCTCTGAAAGGATTTGACTCGTCTTTTGTGGCCGCAGTGCGGACAGACTTTTGGGACGCGAGGACCGACCGACGAGACGGCAACCAGATAAATCATGGCTGGCAGATACGGGCAAAAGAAGAACATCCCATAGAGACTCCCGTTGTGATAAGACGACGGCTGCAATCCGGCGATGATCATCGGAACCATGAACAGCAGCGGCAGTGCGGCAGCCACACGCGCGGCACCTCGGCACTTCCAGAGCACAACGCATTGCAGCGGCACATACGTGATGCCGAGGAATCCCACGGTCCACAGCATTTGCTTCCACATCCACGGTTCCATGTGCGTCTCCAAACTTTTGTGTGGTCATTCGGCCGATCGTCCGAATCAATGGCCACCTGAAGTCTCCGCCTCGTGTTGGTCCGAGGCATCCGGCTGCGGCACAACTTCACCACAGCGCCGCTTGACGATCATGGCCGCCA
>CAYSHJ010000790.1:0-6536 GCA_964430385.1 uncultured Planctomycetaceae bacterium | reverse complement strand
CCGGGCATCCAGGCTTCGAGGTCGAACTTGCGATACGCCGGACCACCCAGGTCGCCGCTGGCGATGTCGAGCACTCGATACGGAATGCCCAAGCCTTGGAAGATGTCTTCCTCGATGCTCAGGATCAGTTGGTGGAACTTGTCGGACTCGGCGAGGTCGGGCGCGGTGAAGCCGAACATCTCGACCTTCGTGAATTGATGCACGCGGTAGATGCCCTTCGTTGCCTTGCCGTAAGCACCCGCCTCGGTGCGGAAGCAGTGCGAGATGCCGGCGTACTTCAGCGGCAGCTTTTCGATGTCGAGAATCTGATCCTTCAACATCCCGCCGAGCGTGATCTCGGCCGTCGCGACGAGAGCCAGATCGCTGTTGTTGACCGAATAAATCTGGGTCTCCGGCCCACGCGGCATGTAGCCGGTCCCTTCGAGGATTTCGTGTCGAGCCAGGTCTGGCGTCGTGTGCAGCGTGAACCCGGCCTTTCGCAACTTGTCGACGGCATACTGAATCAACGCCAGTTCGAGCAGCACCGCTTCGTTCTTCAAGAAGTAGAAGCCGTGCCCGGTGACTCGCGCACCCGCTTCGAGGTCGATCAGATCGTGTTTCTCGGCCAGCGCGACATGGTCGAGCGGCTTGAAGTCAAATGTTTTCACTTCGCCGACGATTCGCAGCACTTTACTGTCCGCTTCCCGTCCGATCGGGGTATCAGGATGCGTCATGTTCGGGATGCCGACGAGTACCTCGCGCAGTTGCGGCTCGACGTCGGCGACTCGTTTCTCGTTCGCAGCGATCGCCTCGCGCAGTTCCTTGCCTCGCGCGATCATTCGTTGCTTTTCCTCGGCATCTTTCGTCTTGGAGATCTGCCCCGAAAGATCCTTCTGCTCGTGACGCAGGTTGTCGCCTTCGACAATCAACTTGCTGCGCCGCTCGCGCAGAGCCAGAATCTTGTCGAGGTCCACCGTCACTCCGCGGTTGGCACAGTTCTGCTCGACGGCGGCGCGGTTCTCACAGACAAACTGCAAATCCAGCATGCGTGCGTTCCTTGCGAGTGCGTGTTCCTGTGGCTAGGTCGGATCGGCAAAAAGATAGTCGCAGAAACTTCGCGAATGAAAGTCAGGGGTTGTCCGGTTGTCACGCGAAGAACTTGGCGAACTGTGTCTTCACCGCGGCCAGGCCCGCGTTGATCATCCGGCAATCGTTCGTCAGCGCGAGCATGCGACAGCCTTTTGAGTGCATCATCTCGGCATGTTCCGGCGTCGGCGTCACGCCTCCCCAGGGTTTGTTGTGCTTGCGGCACGCGGCCGAGATTCGGTCGATAGCTTCCAGGCACTTGGGATTCATGAAATCGCCAGTGACGCCCAAGGCCTGACTCAAATCGGACGGTCCGACAAACAGCAAGTCCACACCGTCGATGGCGGCAATCTCGTCGCAACAATTCAAGGCGTCGAGCGTCTCGATCTGGATCGCGACCCAGGTTTGCTCGTTGGCTTGCTGGACGAACTTGCTCGGCGGCAATGTGGAAAATCGGCCGTCAAAGCCGCTGTTGTTCAGACCTCGAATTCCGCGCGGAGCGAACTTCGCCCAGCGGACGATCGTTTCGGCCTGTTCGGCGGAAAAGACCTGAGCCGCCATGATACCGCCCGCTCCCGATTCGAAACAGCGCGTCACCAAGGCATAATCGGTCGGAGCGATCCGCACAAAACATTCGAGATTCTGGCTGCGCGCCGCCGTGCAGACGACTTCCAAATTCTCCATCGAGAACCCGACGTGCTCATGATCAAACCAGAGTGCGTCGAAGCCGCCGTTGAAACCAATCATGTGAACGACATTGTGATGCAGCACCCGCCCCAATGCCGCGACACACAGCGTCTCACCGTTCGCCAGACGCTCTTTCGTTCGTTGCATATCAAAGTCCTTTCGATTTCGGATTGCCAATTTCGGATTGCGGATTGGAAAGGCAGAGTCGGCAATCTGCAATACTCAATCCGCGTTCCAAGCTGCTAATCTTCTCAGTCGTGGGCGGCCCTGCCAGCCGTCGATGCTGATTGAATCTCTCTGGCGTTCCGCGACCGAATCGTCCATCCAACCCCATGACTGAGCCATGTCGCGATTGAGAACAAAGTGCCTGCTAGTTATCGCCGCGATTGCCAGCATCACAGTTGCTTTGCTGGAAGTCAGGGACATTTCGAAGACGGCGATCGCCGACGAGCAGCCGGCTCGCGCGAACAAGGAGTTCAATCTCGATGAACGCCGGGCGTTCCACTTTCTCAAACAGATTTGCGATTTCGGCGCGCGGCCCAGCGGATCGGAGGGCATGCTGAAGCAACAAGAGTTTCTCAAAGAACGGTTTTCAGAACTGGGTGGCCGAGTCAAGTTTCAAGAGTTCGACGTTGCACATCCGAAAAAGGGAACGCCGGTGCGGATGCGGAACTTGATTGTGTCGTGGCAGCCAGAGGCAAAAGAACGTGTGCTGCTGGCGTGTCATTACGACACTCGGCCGTATCCCGACCGCGATACGTTCCGACCCAAGGGGACGTTTCTGGGAGCCAACGACGGAGCGAGCGGCGTCGCACTGTTCTTGGAATTGGCGCACGCGATGCCAAACCTGCAACCGACGTACGGTGTCGATTTTGTTTTGTTCGACGGTGAGGAATTCATTTTCGAACGTGACGGCGGGAAGTATTTTCTCGGTTCGGAGTATTTCGCCAAGCAATACCGCGACCGGCCGCCGAGTCATCGATACGTCTGCGGCGTGCTGGTCGACATGATCGGCGACAAGAATCTGACGATCTATCAAGAACGCAACAGCCTGAAGTTCGCCCCCGCCATCACACACTCGATTTGGGAGACGGCTCGAACGTTGGGTGTCAAAGAGTTCATCGCCAGGCCGAAATACGAACTCAACGACGACCACATTCCGCTCAACGAGATCGCCAAGATTCCGACGACCGACTTGATCGACTTCGATTACCCGGCATGGCACACGACGAAGGACAAGCCGTCCGAGTGCTCGGGAGCCAGTTTGGCAAAGGTCGCGCGCGTGTTGCTGACGTGGCTGGAGAATGTGCCAACAAACTAGCCGCAGGCGGCTACAGATCGCTCACGGCAGATCGCTCACGACGAAATCTTCATCGGTGACGTCGTGTTCCGCGGGATCGAGCGACTCATCGCGGCGGCGGCCCAATTCGCGAGCGTCAGCTTGCATGCGCTGGCGGAGGTAGAGCTTGATGGGGACTTCCTTGAACGGCAGTTCGTCGCGGAACACACCCAGCAAGAAACGCTGCCAGGAATCGTCGAACAACGTGGGATTGTTGCATTTAAGGACGATGGTTGGCGGCTCGGTGGCGACTTGCGTGGCGAAGTAGATCTTCGGCACTTGGTTTTTGCGCACGGGTGGGCGGTTGAGCAGAATGGCCTGGCGCACGACCCGATTGATCTCGGCGGTGGGCACGCGAAATCGCGCCTGCTTGTAAACGCTCTGGGCCAGGTTGATCAGCTTTTTCACGTTGCGGTTGGTCTTCGAGGTCAAGAAGGCGACCGGCGCGTACCGCAGCGTGCCAAACTCGCACGTCAGGTACTCGCCCCATCGTTCCATCGACATCTCTTCTTGCTTGGCCAAGTCCCACTTGTTGATGACGAAAATGACCGGCTTGAATTGTTGAGCGATCTCGTCGACCAGTTGCTTGTCGACGCGTGAGATCGTTTCCGTCGCATCAAAGAACATGAACACGACATCGGCTCGACGGATGCTGCGTTGAGCGCGCACCATGCCGTAATACTCGACGTCGTTGGCGAGGCTTTTCTTCTTGCGAACGCCGGGCGTGTCGATGGCGAGGAACCGTTTGCCGTCGATCTCGAACCGCACGTCAATGCTGTCGCGCGTGGTCCCAGGAATCTCGCTGACGATGACTCGCTCTTCTTCGGCCAGCGCGTTGATGAACGTGCTCTTGCCCACGTTGCGGCGGCCGACAATCGCGAACTTTAACTCCGGGTCCGTGGCGAGCGTCTCGCCGTCGCCGGCTTCGGTGTCGGCGGCCGGCGGCAAGTGATCCAAAATCGCCTCCAGCAATTGGTCGCGATTCCTGTTGCCGATCACGCTGGTCGTCACCACCGGCACGTCCATCAAGCGGAAGAATTCCGGAGTCTCGTCCTCGGTTCTTGGCGAGTCGCACTTGTTGACGACCAAGAGTGTGGGCTTGTTGATCGGACGCAGCCGCTCGGCCACGACTTGATCCAGCGGCACCACTCCGGTTTTGCCGTCGACAACGAACAGAATCAGATCAGCCTGATCGATGCCGATTTGGATTTGCCGCTCGATTTCGTCGGACAGGTCATCACGATCGACGATGCCGATACCGCCCGTGTCGATCAGTTCGAAGTAACGTTCGTTTTCGTGCATCAAGTAGGTGACACGGTCGCGCGTCACGCCGGGCGTCGGATCGACGACCGACACCAATTTGTGCGCCAGCCAGTTGAGAATCGAACTCTTGCCGACATTCGGCCGGCCAATGATGGCCACTTGCGGGACAGGCATGATTGCGATCGCTTTGTAAAACTCATACGTGTATTGATGGAGTAGTCTATCGATCGCCATTGCGGGTGGCGACCGGCCGGAACAACTCAAAGCAGTTCCTCAATCGGGCGCCCGCTGCCGACGATGCTGACCGGACGGCCGCTGGCGTCTTCGTAGTGTGTGTCGAGCGGAACCCCGAGCGTTTGATAAACCGTCGCCAGCAGGTCGAGCGGAGTGACAAGTCGCTTCTGGACTCCGCCTCCCCACTTCTCGCTGGCGCCGACAATACGGCCGCCTTGCAGACCGCCTCCAGCGAGCATCACGCTGAAGCAGTCAGACCAGTGGTCGCGACCGGCGTGACCGTTCATGCGCGGTGTGCGTCCGAACTCGCCGACGCAGTAGACGATGACTTCGTTCAACATGCCGCGCGTCGACAGGTCTTCGACGAGCGTCGCGATGGCGCGGTCCAGCGGAGGCAGATGCTCATCCAGTCCCTTGGCGATGTCGTTGTGATGGTCCCAGTTCCCGGTGTTGATGTTCACGCAGCGCGCCCCCGCTTCGACCAGTCGTCGAGCGAGCAAGGCACTTTGCCCGTATCGATGCCGGCCGTACTGATCGCGGAGCTTCGGGTCTTCCGTGCTGAGGTCGAACGCTGCTCGCATGCGATTGCCCGCGACCATCTCCAGCGCCTGGCTTTTGAAGGTGTCGAGTCCTTCCATCACTCCGCTTTCGTCGATGTCACGGCGGAGTGTGTCGAACGTCTTGAGCAACGCGCGCCGCGAATCGACGCTGCGCGCCGTGAGCCCGCCTGGAAGGGACAAGTTCGGCACCTGGAAGTCTTGGGCGTTCGGGTCGGCCCCAACTTCAAACGGATTGAATGCCTTGCCGAGATAGACCGCACCTTGATAGCCAAACGATTCCGACTTCGGGATCGTCACGTAGGCGGGCATCGGTGGCTGACGCGATCCCAGCGAACGCGCGATGACCGAACCCAACGACGGTTTTTGTGCCGCATTGCGGGCGAGGGTCGGACCAAAGTAGCCGGTCTGCATCCAGTGAGCCGACGGGGCGTGAATGCCATTCTCGTGATGCACCGACCTCACGATCGACAGCCGGTCCATCACCTTCGCCTGCAACGGAAGCCGTTCGCTGAGCACCACGCCGGGCACGCTGGTGCCGATCGGCTGATACATGCCGCGGTACTCGGCCGGCGCGTCGGGCTTCACGTCGTAGGAGTCCTGCTGGCTGACTCCTCCGTCCGTCCAGAAGATGATGAGCGACTTCTTACTCGCGGGTTGTCCCGCTTCGGCCGCTCGCGATTCCAGTCGCAGCAGATCGGCGATCCCCAATCCCAGCAGCGGGGCGCCGATTTGCAGAAAGGTCCGGCGCGTGACGCCAGAGCAGTTCTCGAATGAGCGGCCGTCGATTCGCAGCATCGTATTGGCTCTTTGTGCCGAACGGGGCTCCAGGGCGTCAGTCCCGATATTTCATTCCGCTCGGACGGGCCTGAAGTCCTCGTCCTACGGCAGACATCAATGATTGAACAGAAACTCGTTAGTGGCCAAGAGCGACCACAGCAGCGACCGGCAGGCTTCCGCGCGATCAGGCTCGGACGCAAGGAAGTCGACTGCCGCCTTCAGTTCTTCCGGTCGAGGCGGTCGTGACAGGACTCGCAGGAACACTTCGGTCACGAGATCGGCATGTGACTTATCGCCAGCGGCCAGCCGCTGGGCATAGCCGGTCTTCTCGGTCAACTTCCGCTGGATCTCCGCCGAGTTCACCAGTTCCAACGCCTGAGTCAAAGCCGGCGAGTCGACTCGTTCGCATTCGCAGGCCGACATCCGCGCCGGTCGGCCGAAGACATCGAGAAAATGTGCGGCGACGTTTTCATCTGGCAACTCAATCGCGCGCGTCCCGACCGATACTCCAGCGAAGTTGGTCGGCACATCGAGCACTTGGCTGACGCCGTCGAGCAACACTTCGGCTGTCACGCGCCGAGGGTAGAACCGCGCGAACGTCTGCCTGTCGC
>CAYSHJ010000789.1:0-5314 GCA_964430385.1 uncultured Planctomycetaceae bacterium | reverse complement strand
CAAAGCAGTCTGTAAACTCATCATGGCCTCCGTGCGTGTCTTCAAGTCTCGGTCAACACAACAACTTAAAGACACCACGGGGGCCATTTCTGTGACGGGCTATGAATAATTCAGGCTAGTGACCGTGAGCGGCCTGCCGCCGCTACCGTCATTCGTCGTCATGTTTAGCGGCATCATGTTCGCCGCCCTCTTCCCTGTCGGCTACTCGTTGTATCTCTACAAAGTCCTGGAGAAGCGTGGTGAGTTGGAGCCGAAAGACGAGCAACAATCGGCGTCGCAATAGACCGGAAAGGGATGGTTCGTGGAAAGGAAAACCACGTTTTCCCTGCCGCGATTGAGAATTCGCTGGCATCTGGTGAGGATCAGTCTCCGAAACCCTCACCACACTTTCGCTGCGCTCTCTTGACAGCGCGAGGGCATTGAGATCTTCACCTAGGCCGCTGCTCGGGCCAGTTGAGAGCCAGGAACATTGAGGGCAGTCGTTCCTGGGGAAGGTGAACAAACCATCCACACGTCGTGGAGTTCACGAATCGCGTGGCCCGGCTTAGATCAACGCGGCAATCGGCTTTCCGTACGGCAGTATCGGCACGGGACGACCGGCGAAGTTCAAAAACTCGTGGCGGTAGTCGATGCCGAGATGGCGATACACCGTTGCAAGCAAGTCTTGCGGAGTAACCGGGTCATGCGTCGGGTATTCCGCCTTCGAATTCGTCGCGCCGACGATCTGTCCCATCCGCAACCCGCCCCCTGCAACCAGCGCGCTGAACGCGTTCGGCCAATGATCTCGGCCCACTCCTGGTTGATCAGAGAAATTCTTCGGCGCATACGTGACGCGCGGCGTGCGACCGAATTCACCGCAGGCGATCACGAGCACGTTTCGATCAAGCCCACGGTCTTGCAAGTCCGTAATTAGCGCCGTCAGCCCTTGGTCCATCTGCGGCAGTCGTTCGCGCTGTGCGAAGTCGAGATGAAATGCGCCGGCGTGGTCATCCCAACTGAAGTGTTTGGTGGCGTCGTTTGGCGCAGTCGCGTCAATATTGACCACCGCGACCCCGGCTTCGACGAGCCGGCGGGCTAGCAGACAGCTCTGTCCCCAGCGGTGCCGTCCGTAAGTGTCGCGAAGCTTGTCGTCCTCTTGGCTTAGATCGAATGCGGTTGCAACGTTCGTACTTGTCAGGATCGCGAACGCTCGGCGGTTAAATTCATCCAGCGCATCCGCATCACGGTTTAGCCCGCGTCGGAAACAGTCGAACTGAGACAACAGGTTCTTGCGATCGTCCAGCCTGCCGTTATTGAGCCCGGTCGCCACGGTGAAGTTCTGCGGGGTAAATGCAGCCTTCGACGGATCGCCGGTCTCGAACGCTTTGTGCGCTGCGCGGAGATAGCCGGGGTTGGTCATGAACGGAGCCTTCTGGGTGCCGACATATTGCGGCAATCCATCGCTGCGAGCTCCGCGGATACGGCTAGCGATCATGCCAAAATCGGGATGTTCAGATCGCGCTTGCGAAGTCGGATCTGGTATGGTCGGCGTCTTGCCGGTCAGCACTTCGATGCTGCCGTCATTGTGCGCCGACATTTCGTGATGCAGCGAGCGGATGATCGAAAACTTATCCGCGATTTTCGCCTGCCGAGGCATGTACTCGCAGATCTCGATACTGGGCACATTTGTGCGAATTGGACGCAGCGGCCCGCGATACTCGGACGGCGCATCCGGCTTCATGTCGTATGTCTCAAGCTGGCTCGGCCCGCCCCACATCCAAAACAAAATGACGGACGTTTCCGAATGCGGCGTGCCCACTTCAGCCTGGGTCCGTAATAGTTCCGGCAACGTCAAACCGCCAAGCGCGAGGGTGCCCGCTCGCAAGAACTCGCGTCGCCGCAAAGGACCTGGGCAGAGTCGCGTTGCCATCATGGGTGTCCCCGCTACTCAAATAGGAATCAGACCTATTCTCGCTTCGCTCTGCGCCAAGAGCAACAGATCTTACCCCGTCAACCTTTCAAGCAATTTCAACGGCCCTCATCCAATCAAGCGCGATTCCCAAGAAACGGATGGAGTTCTCGGTGCGCAAATCGTGCGCCGAAAACGGATGAGATCATCGGACGAGTCCATCTGTTATCAAACGGTGGTTTTATGGGACGTTAAAGAAAATTCGGTGAAACACCTTCGGAATAACACCGCTGGTTACGGTGAGGTGGTCCCAGGTGTGAACTACTCGGCTCGATCTCCATTTCGTAAGTGTCCGTTGCTCGACGCAACTTCCATCGGCGATTACCATCGATTTGCGGCCCTCACTCGTCGGCAATGCAGCACTCGGTTCATGATAAAACACGTCTCGATGTTCATGTTGGTTGACTCATCGGATGCTTGTAAACATCCGGCGGACTCTGTTGCGCCCGTGTAGGAATACGCGATGAAGCATCTGACGAGCAAGCTCCTATTCGTAACCGCTTGGTTTGTAACGTCCCCAATTCTGGCCGCCGACTCACCCGAGAAACAAGCAGACAAGGCCGCCTGCGTTGGCCATCCGATTTCTCTTGTGGTTCAGCCCGAAACGATCCGCTTGGCCGGGCCGCGCGCCATGCGACAAATTCTCGTGACCGGACGGTACAGCGACGGCAGCGAGCGAGACTTGACGAACTTCTGTGAACTGCAGGTGGAATCGCCCGACCTCGTGAAAATCAGCCGCGGTGGATTGCTGCGTCCTCTAACGGCGGGCGAGACGGCACTGGTGATTCAGGCCGGAGAGCGGACGGCGCGCGTCGCAATTATCGTCACAGACTTCGACCAACCGCAGCCGGTCAGCTTCCGGCATGAGCTCATCGCAGCGCTCAATGTGGCCGGTTGCAATGCGGGCGCTTGTCACGGCATTCCCAGCGGGCGGGGCGGATTCAAGCTGAGTCTGCGAGGCTACGATCCGGCGGCCGACTACCTCGAGTTGACTAACTCAGCCCTGAGCCGACGCACCAACCGGTTCGATGCGGAGGCGAGCCTGATCCTGAAGAAGGGGATGGGGCGGATTCCTCACGCAGGCGGGCCGCGGCTGTTGTCGGTCAATCCGGTCCCGCAAGAGATTGTTCGCGCTTGGTTGGCAGAGGGAGTCCTTGACGACTCCGCCGACTTGCCGGCCCTGACCAAGGTCGAAGTTCTCCCCGCCAGCCGGGTCCAGACCGCGCCGGCCCGTTGGCAGCAACTGGCGGTGTTGGCCCACTTTGCCGACGGCAGCACGCGCGACATCACCCGTTTGACAGCCTTCAGTAGCAGCGACGACAACATCGCCAGCGTCGACGCCAACGGGTTGGTTGAGATGAAGCAGACGGGCGAAGTCGCCATCTTATGCCGTTATCTCAGCATCATCGAGTGCGCCCGCCTCACTTATCTCGAACCGCAGCCCAGCTTCGTCTGGCCCAATCCCCCCGTACACAACGACGTGGATCGGCACGTCTTTGCGAAACTCAAGGAGCTGAACCTTCTCCCATCGGATCTATGTACCAACCAGGAATTCGTTCGACGGGCGTACCTTGATCTCTGCGCCATCTTGCCGACGCCGGACGAGTGCCGCGTATTTCTGGCGGATACCGCGCCCGACAAGCGCGCCAGGCTGATCGATCGGCTGCTGGAGCGACCCGAGTTCGCCGACTTCCTGGCGTATAAATGGCTCGACGTCTTACGCTACAACCGCTTGACCATTCAGATCAAGGGGAGCCATGCCTACCATCAGTGGCTGTGCAGCCACATCGAACGCAATACGCCGTGGAACGAAGTCGTCTCGGAGCTTTTGACGGCCAGCGGCAGCACGTTTGCCAATCCCCCTGCGAATTATTTCCGCGGGCCGTACGACAACGGAGCACCCGTGATCCAGGGCGCGCAGAACCTGGCCGAAAGCACCGCACAACTTTTCTTTGGCATTCGACTGCAATGCGCCAAGTGTCACAACCATCCGTTCGAGCGCTGGACGCAGGACGACTACTACCATATGGCGGCCTGGTTCTCCCAGCTCAAGGCGCAGCCGGATGGAGAGAACCCGGGCAGCCCCCCGCAGCCGTATCCCTGGCAGTTGCGGGAGAACGCGCTCGTGATCTACACGGACGGCAGCGGGGAGGTCACCCATCCGCAGTCCGGGAAACCGATGGCTCCCAAGGTGCTGGGTATGCCCGCGCCTGTCGTTTCATCAGACACGGACCGTCGCGCTGTGCTGGCCAAGCTGGTCACCTCGCCAGAGAACCCTTACTTCGCCCGCGCGACCGTCAATCGCCTTTGGTTCCACCTGCTCGGCCGGGGCATCGTCGATCCGCCCGATGACTTTCGCGACTCGAACCCCTCGGCCAATGACGCGCTGCTGGAGGCCCTTGCCCAGGAGTTCGTCAAAAGCAACTACGATGTGAAGCACGTCGTCCGCACAATCGCCAACTCGCGGACGTATCAGCTCAGTTCCCACGCCAAAGTCGGCAATCAGGCGGACGAAAAGTACTTTTCACACGCGCTTGTCAGGCGGAAGCGGCTGACGGCCGAATTGCTGCTCGACGCAGTTTGTGCCGCTACGGGCGAGCCGGAGACGTTCACCGGAATGCCGGAGGGGACGCGGGCCGTGCAGCTTCCCGATGGGCAGGTCATCTACACCGGCGGTCGGTACGCCTCATGGGACCGCCACCCGTTCTTGAAAGCGTTAGGCCAACCGGCGCGCGAGGCGGTCTGCGAGTGCGAACGCGAAAGCGACCTCAACGTTGCCCGTGCGCTAGAGATGAAAAACGGCGCTTTTCTTCTCGGTAAGCTCCGAGCGCCCGATAACCGTCTCGGCCGGCTTCTGGCGAAGGGTTTGCCCGACGCCGATATCGTGAGCGAGTTGTTCCTAGCAACGCTGTCGCGGCCGCCGCTGGCCGATGAAGCCCGCTCGGCGCTCGAGCATGTGACCAAGGCCGACAACAAGCGCACGGCCTGGGAGGACATCCAATGGGCGCTGCTCAATACCAACGAATTCCTGTTCCGACACTGAGGGATTTGCCATGATCACCCTGTTAGGCAGCCGCCGGCGACTGTGTGACGGCCTGACCCGCCGCGAAACCCTCCAGGTCGGAGCCCTCTCCCTCCTGGGAGGGGCCTTCAACCTGCCGAGTCTGCTCGCGCTTGAAGAGAGCAACCGAGTCCGGCCTGCCAAGGCCAAGAGCGTGATCCTGCTCTATTTGCTGGGCGGCGCGCCGACGCAGGACATGTACGATCTGAAGCCGAACGCCCCCGAAAAAATCCGCGGCGAGTTCAAGCCCATCGACACGAATGTGCCTGGCATCCAAATCGGAGAATTGCTGCCGCTGTCGGCTC
>CAYSHJ010000788.1:0-8619 GCA_964430385.1 uncultured Planctomycetaceae bacterium | reverse complement strand
AGGACGTGACGACCGTTGCCTCGCTCGCTCACGATGGCAGCCTTAAACTCATGCGACACAACCGGCAGTGCCATTCGAACCTGCCACCATTTCGCGCCCCAGGTGTTCGGCCAAGTTACGTTGCTCCTCGCTTGATCCAAGGCAAGGAACCGTTCTGATGCTCCATCTTGTTTCGCGATCCAACGTGCAAGCGCCTGTGCCGATCCCGAGATCGCGTCAAAATGTATTTTCGCCTGCTCGGCGAAATCATCGTTGCGCACTTCACCATACCGACCGCCTAGACTCTGCAGCGCGGTGTTCCATTGAGGTAGTTCGGCTTTCTCTCCCAGAACGTCATAAGCTCTGCGCCCCATCGCCGCGTCATCCCTGCTTCTCCGCGCAGCTTGGAGCAGGTCTGCCGGTGGCCACTCAGTAATCCGGCTCGACAACCATTCAAAGAGTTGATCTTCGTCTTTCTGAGAGCTTGCCAAGTCGTCCTCCGTGACGCCGAGTACGGCCAGCACCGGCCGGATTCGATCGACAAGGGTGCTGATCGATCCGCTCCAGCGGTGGCGAATGTCCGCAAGGGACTGCGCGTCAATATCTGCGAATGCGAGGGCTCGCTCAATCGCGTCGTTGGTTGGTGGGCTCGCATGTGAAAGTTCTCGCAATACCAAACGCAGCGTGCGAATGAGGTCCAGGCGATCGACGGCCGTCTGCAGTGCTTCGCCCAGGCAGGAGTAATCATTCTCCGCTCCACGGCAAATCGCCAGCGTATCGCCGCTCATCCAGAGGGCCCGCGGGTCGCTAGACGCCACGACGCTATCTTCATCGCGAAGGTCAAGGCTAATGTGTTCGCACTCGACGAGACGTGCGCGGCGCAGGCGGCTCGCTGATTCGCCCCACGCCTTTGTGCTCGCACCGCTTGCCGTTGCGCCTCCATACGCAGCGATGGCAAGCACAACAGGCGGAATCCACGCATACGGGCTTTCCGACAGAGGCACTCCGTCCTGCCGTTGTTGGTCCCATGTTACGCCATCAATGACGGCGACCTCTTTCAGCCGGGAAGCCCGTTTCAGTGGAGTGGCGTCGCATAAAGTCGAGCCGAGACGATGCGCATCAGCGCCCCACATTTCCAAGATCGACTCTTCATGCTCAATCAGCGTGCGAACCCGATCGTAATTGTCTGGTAAATAGACGTTGTTCAATTCGGAAGATGAACACGTCCGCACAATTCGCCGTTCCTTTGTTACAACAAATCGCTCTGGAAATCCCGACTCTAACTGCAAATGCTTCCATCCATCTCGCACTTGAGTGAGGAAGATGTCGATCCGATCCAGCGGAACGCGCTCCTTGTCCCAAGCGATACCAAGCGCATTTAGCAGATGTGGGCCTATCTGCTCCTGATCGATGGGGTAAGTCTGCAATCCCAAGCTTAGCAATTCTTTCAGTAACGGCTCTTGAGTCGCCAGTCTCTGTGCCATCTTGAGAGACAGCGGATAAAGGTGCTCAAACCGTTCGCTCTGCGCGCCCAATAGTGACTCCCGAACATACCAGCGATGACTCAGTGGCCGATGAGTTTTGTGGTCCGCAAACCAACCGAGTGATCGCAGCGCATATTGCAAGGGGGATTGGAGTTTGCACGACCAATTATGGCCGCCGATTTTCTCCAGCAAAATCGTGTTCCAATTCTCCGGCCAGTGGGCAAATGAAACCAAAATAAGCTCCGAAAGAGCATGAGCTGCCGATGAAGATAAAGTGCCAACATGCACGAGTACCGGTAACACATAGACCCTTTGAAGTCGGTAACCGGACGATCCCTTGTGGTGAGGCTTGGCATCGCTGCGAACCGAGTTTCTCCATGCTTCCCATGTGTCTGGGCGGAAGCCCGCCGGTGCTACGCTTGGCAGTTCGTGCTTTCCGTCACTCTGCATTTGAAAGCGCGGTGCCTCGGCAGGCTGAAGACGTAAGCCGCTGACAACGCCCCCCGCTGCCAGCAAGTCCTTGCGCCGAAAAAGTTCCTGAGCAAACGCATCATTGTCTGGCGAGAGCAAGGCGCGCGAAAGCAATTCTTGACCATCGGCCGCTGGCAACTCGTCTGCAAGAACCTTGATGGCCTCTCCCTTGCTTATACCGTCCCAGCCAGGTCCAAACGTTGCCTCTTCCAACGGAAACCAGCCGCCATGACAGGGAACAGGCAGCTTGCGTAAAATGCTCAATACCGACTGGATCGGTTCATTGCCGATGATCTTTATCGACCACGACAACAGATCCTGGCAGAGAGATGCTTCGGACGATTCATTCGCGACGGGAAGCTGAGGAATCGCCGGCTCGACGACACTTCGCAAGATATCGACGCGGCGAAACTCTCTCACAAATCTGCCATCCAAGAAACGATGTACGGCAGTGTTACGTTCTTGCGGCCCCTCGTGGAGAAAAGCTACCCGATCTTGAATGCTTTGGGGGACTTCCCCAATGGAATCATCGTCTCCTCGCTTCGGTTGAAAAAACAGCGCCGTGGCATCAGAGGCGGCCAATCGTTGACCGCTTTGCGCAGGTAGAAATCGAATAGTGCGGAGTCCGTCTACGGCTCCCTTCGTCGGCGGATCTTGCAATCGTTTCGGCAATACGGCGACGACGCTTTCCAAAAAATGGCCCCAGTCATGGGCAACCGATTGCGACTCCACTGCCGCGCTCAGCGACTCCAAGGTCGCTCCCCATTCCGCGTCGTTGGGATTGAGTGTGCCACCGCAGGCCGTGCAGAGTGACTCAACGGCTTTCTTTCGTCCAATTAACTCATTCGCAAGCACCGCAAATTTGGCGTGTTCTCGCCAAATCGAAATGGGGATCTTGCTTTCAGAAGGGACAGCAATCATCGCGCGGACTTCCGCAGGTCGAGTCCAGCCTCCGTCGCAGAGCACGAGTAAGTCCTGTCCCAACGGCAACTGCTGTTCGGCCGAGGCTCGCAGAATGTCGTCCAGCACGCGTTTACCTAGCCCGTTGACCTGAGCTGTCGAACCGATGAGGTCGATGATAATTCTTGCGCGATTGTTCTCATCAAGTTCTAGCGACAACTTGCGCACGATTCGCAAGTGAAGTCGCAAGAGATATTGCCAAAGCAGCTTGTTGTACTTGTCGTCAAAATTGATGCTGCGACGATCTAATGAACCGAAAAACGGAGCGTTCAGGAATGCACTCGTTCCAGTGCCGACGGTCGTCGGCAGAAAAATGACGAATTTCCCTTCGCCCGACGTCTCCCGGTCCTCGACCGCGATTCCTAATGTTGCGCTGCGGACCTCTGGCCAACGATTCGGCAAATGTTGCACGGCTGCCGCGATTTCGTTCCGCCCACCTTCGTCGTTGTCTCCGCCGATGAAATGCTCCCATACATGGAACGAACGCTGTGAGACTACGTCGCGGTCGGTTCGGATCTCTTGGATCTCGACCCGCTGGTAAACCGTAGTTGCATCGAAGTTAAGTCGTTCTCCTTCGACTGGAACACGGCTGAAGGTACGACGTAGACCGTCAACATCAATGACCAGAGTCCGAATGTCGGCCAGAAAGATCATCGACGGGCAGTTCAAATCATCGAACTGTTCGAGAATCGAACTGACAGCTTCATCTGTGTTCCCATTGCGACCTCCGTCAATCGGCAAGCGGATCACGGTACTGTGTCCAGCATCGAGAAGCCGCTGGACGTCTTCTGTCGCCGTGTCCAACTCCAATGGAAATTGATATGGCGAAAGATGCTTCTGCACTTCGGATATCAACTCTCCATCGTGCCAGCCCCGCTTGGCCAGGAATTGCTGAAGAGTTTCGGCAGTCCAATCCACAAGACGTGTCGTCGGAATAAAAGGACTTCGCGCTTCCAGTCCCAGAGACTTCAACTCAGCCAAAGATTTGACAATGGTCTCTAAAACTTGCGGCGTGAAGCCGAAGCAAAAGGCCGGAGCGTTGATTCCGGACGGACTCGACCAAATCTCAGGGCAGGTGCTCAACTCCAACACGCTACGAAAACCAAGTCCTTTGTTCCCTACGCTCTTTTTCGGATCCTTCGGACTTTGTCCTAACTGACAAATTCCTTTGAAGTCGGCAGGGCGAAAGCCAATCCCTGAATTGCCAATCAATAAGGTCGGTGTGGGGTCCGTCCGCAGGACGAACGTGATTCGTCTCGGATCGCCATCTGGCGCTTCCGACAGCGCATCGTGCGCGTTTTGCAGCAGCTCAATTACCGAGCGACCGCGATACTCTTGCGCGACCTGCTGCCCTAAACTGCTGACAGTTCGATAATTCCTAGTACCGTTCTTGAGTTCGTCAAGGAACGAGTGGAATTGGCCGTGAGAATAGCAGGTGATTGCAGGATTACTCATTTGATCCGATGCCTCGACGGTTGCGACGGTGATTCAACGATGAAACGAGGAATGCCAAAATGCTGACGGAACATCTCACAAAAAAAGTGGATCACCTGTTGGAGTGGAAACGAGCAAATATGCTTTCCTCCAACCCGGAATACCAGCGGGGCTCCGTCTGGACCACACCTCAGAAAATGCGCCTGGTGGACTCGGTCATGCGGGGCTACCCCATCCCACTGATTGACTTGCATCACATCAGGAAAGAAGTGGCAGGGGCTCAACGAGATGATTTTGAGATCATCGACGGACAACAGCGGATCGCTGCGCTGCATGAATTCAGGGAGGGTCATTCAAACTGTTTGACCCGATTACGGATGAAGCCGCAGCTCAGTTCCCCAGCTTCATTAAGGAACTGCCTTGCCGGTGGGCCGGCAAGTCTTTCGATGAGTTGGACAAGGATGAACAAATCAGGTTCAGGGACACGGAACTCTCGGTGGTGATGATTCAAACCGACGCACAGAACGACGCTCGTGACTTATTCATTCGCCTGCAAGCCGGTATGCCCCTCAACGCACAGGAAAAGCGAGATGCTTGGCCTGGCAACTTCACGGAATACATTCTCAAGATCGGGGGCAAACCCGAAATTCCCCGATACCCAGGCAACGCGTTCTTTAATTTGGTCATGAAGGCGCGGAAAAAGAACCGCGGAGATTACCGGCAGCTTGCCGCGCAGATGTTTCTGCTGTTGATGGCCCGTCGTGAATCGGGAGGCGAAGAACTGTGCGGGATCGATCGGGGAAACGTCGACATGTTCTACTACAAGCACTTGACTTTCGACCCGCAATCGGCGGAGTCACAACGCTTCAAAGAGATCCTCGAAATTCTCACCCTCACGCTTTCAATCGCCGTTGGAGAAGGCCATCTGAAGAAGATTGTTGGACATGAGGCGATCCACCTCATGCTGTTGGTTGATTGTCTGCTCGATCATGGCCAGCAAGATTTAACCGTAAATTTATCCAGCGCCTTGGGATCTTTCCGCCTCAACGTCACACAGGATCGGAAGGCCCGGCGCGGCGACTTCTGGGTCGAGTACGGCCAGTTGACACAGACCGGTTCCCACGCAAAAGACACGATCGAACGCCGACACAAGTTCTTCGCCGAAAAAATGTTGGCGTTGCTGAATCCGCAGCCGGAAGATTTGCAAACGCAGCTTTGAGCACGCGGAAAGCCGAAGCACTCCGCGGCCCGTCGTGGCTCGGCCACGAACACACCGGGCCGCGTCCTGAGTGGAAGACGCTGGCATTCGTGATCGCCGGTCGCATCGCTGGCGAGTGGATTCGCTCCGCGTCGTTCACGCCGTCGGGCGTGCATCGTGCGGGCACCACGTCGCGGGCCGCGAAGGCGGCCGCGACAGGCAGGGTGAAGCCGCGTCGGTCACGAGGAACGAGTGCCAGCGGGTCGGAAGCCTGCCTGTCGCGGACGATGCCTGCGACGTGTTGCCCCTCTGCGTGTGGCAAGGTCTCGGCTTTCCCAAGCCGAATCGTTGGTCGAACTCCGTTCGCCGGAATTCCGCCGGAGCCGGCGACATTGAGACGACGAATTGGCGATCTCGTGGCAGCGCGTCACTCCAGCGCTCCTGATGCAAGGGGGCCAGCGACCACGCTCGGTCACCCGATGGCGTCAGTGCGCCCACACGTTCAAACAACCGCGAGGCTTCGCCCCAGCGTCGCATTTCCGCCAGCGAGCGAGCCTTCAATTCGACAGCGGCGCCGCTGTCTGGGTGATCGCGCACAAATAGATTTCGCACGGAGCGCCGCCAGCCGCGCAGCCGGATCGCCGATCCGGGCCCTCTGACTTTAGTCGCTGGCGTGGGAAGACTCATGAAGGCTTTGCTCCAGTTCGGATCGGTCCGAGCGGCTGGTTTCGAGATGCGGCCGTTTCCGGGATTCACAGGATAACGAATGAGTTTGGGAACGCCCGCCGGGCACTGTCGTCAGGTCGTCTCTGACAGGCTTCCAACGCATTGAGATCGGGTCTTCGCGTGACTAGCATGCTGCCCGGCGATCGACCAGTGGAATATCACCATCCACGCGGCCAGCATGCGTAACCTGAACCGGAGTGTGTAGACATGAGTTCGCGAACGTGTCGCTGGGGCATTTTGGGAACGGCCAATATCGCGCGGAAGAATTGGGCCGCGATCCGGAATTCCGGGAACGCGACGCTGACGGCCGTCGCCAGCCGCAGTCGCGAGCGTGCTCAGCAGTTCATTGACGAGTGCCAAGCCTGCGTGTCGTACAATCCCGCTCCGCGAGCGATCGGCAGCTACGACGAGTTGCTTCGTAGCCCCGATATCGACGCCGTCTACATTCCGCTGCCCACGGGACTGCGCAAGGAATGGGTGGTCAAGGCCGCGAACGCCGGCAAGCATGTGCTGGCCGAGAAGCCAGTCGGCTGCGACGCGGCAGAAGTCGCCGAGATGATCGCCGCCTGCCACAAAAACAACGTGCAATTCATGGATGGTGTGATGTTCATGCACAGCGCGCGGCTGGGCGCGGTTCGCGAAGCGCTTGACGATGGCGCGAGCATCGGGCGGATTCGGCGAATCGAGTCTTCGTTCAGCTTCTGCGCTCCGGACGATTGGGTGAACGTCAACATCCGCGCGAGCGGCGAGTTGGAACCACTCGGTTGCCTGGGTGACCTGGGCTGGTACACGATCCGCTTCACGCTGTGGGCGCTCAACTATCAAATGCCGCACAAAGTCTGCGGCCGCCTGCTGACGCAAGCTCGCCGGCCTGACAGTAAAACCGACGTGCCAATGGAATTCTCCGCGGAGTTGTTCTTCGCGAACGGTGTTTCGGCGACGATGTACAACTCGTTCATCACCGAAACTCAGCAGTGGGCGATCGTCGGAGGGACGCGAGGATTTTTGCACGTCCCCGATTTCGTGCTGCCGTTCTACGGCAACGAGGCGGCGTTCACTGTTCACAACGACGCGTTTCGCGTGGAAGGCTGCCAGTACAACATGGAGGAGCACAGGCGCCGGGTGGCCGTCGCTGAATATAGCAACAACGCGGCGAATGCTCAGGAGTCAAACCTCTTCCGCAATTTCTCTGAGCTTGTGCTCAGCCGCAAGCCGGATGATTCGTGGGCACAGATCGCGCTCCAGACGCAGCAGGTTATGGATGCCTGCCTGGCATCTGCTCGTCAGGACGGCAAGCTGATCGAGTTGCCTCGCTAACGCTGGTTTCGTGGAGCACGTGGAATGCGTGTGATTTTTCGCCCCTGGGCTTGTCCCAGGGGTTTAGCGGATTCTGCACTACTCGAATTCTGGATCAATCCGAGTAGTGCAGAAGCCGTTGAACCACCGACGCAAGGTCGGTGGCGAAAAGAGCACACGCTCGGAGCGAGTCATGTCGAACATCGAACTCCACACGGATCGGCTGATCCTGCGCGAATGGCGCGATGAGGACTTGGAGCCATTCGCCGCGCTCAACTCGGATCCCGAAGTGATGCGTTACATGCCCAAGCTGCTCAGCCGCGAAGACAGCGACGAGAGGGTTGGCCAAATTCGAGAGCACTTCGAACGTCATGGCTTCGGACTGTGGGCCGTCGAGGTCCGCGGAGCCCAACCATTCGCGGGGTTTGTCGGACTGAGCGTGCCGCAGTACGAGACGCTGTTCACGCCATGCGTTGAGGTCGGATGGCGATTGGCTCGCGAAGTGTGGGGCTACGGCTACGCGACCGAAGCGGCGCGGGCGGCCTTGGGGTTTGGTTTCACCCGAATCGGGCTGATTGAAATCGTCTCCTTCACGGTGCCCGACAATCAACGCTCGCGGCGCGTCATGGAACGGCTCGGCATGACTCACGATCCGAACGGCGACTTCGAGCATCCGTTGCTTCCCGAAGGACATCCGCTGCGAAGGCATGTGCTGTATCGGCTCGCTCGTCCGAATGCCGGCCTCACGCAACGGACATGCTGAACATGAATGTGGATTCCGACGTCACGTCGGATTCGTATATCGACCGCAGATTGCCTTCCGTGTGCTTCACGCCCTGCTCGCTTTGGCGGCGAGCCGGCGAGTGTCAGAATGTTCGCGTTCCAATTTGCCTCTCGTTCGGGAGTCTCAGACATGCGGCTGTTGCTTCAGTGGTTGCTGTTGTTGGCGTGGAATGTCTCGTTGCTCGTGGCCGCGGAGGCGCCGTCGCGGCCGAACGTGATTCTGATCATGACCGACGATCAGGGGTACGGTGATCTGGGTGTGCAGGGCAACCCGATCGTGCAGACGCC
>CAYSHJ010000787.1:0-1644 GCA_964430385.1 uncultured Planctomycetaceae bacterium | reverse complement strand
GGATGTCTCCGGCGAAGGTCTTGCAGACATCGGCTCGGCCGTCGCCGTTGGTGTCTTCCAGGATCAGCAGGCGGTCGTCCATTTTCTCGGTCGGCTTCCAGTGCGGATACGTCCGCCAGCAGGCGACCCACAACCGCCCCTGGGTGTCGAACGACATCTGCACCGGCTTGACCAGCTCCGGAAACATCGACTCGTCGGCGAACAGCTCGACCTTCATGTTCTTGTGGACGGTCATCTTCTCGATGGCCTCCTGCCCGGAGAGAAACAGATGCTTTCCCCCTTCGAGCGGCCCTGGCTTGTTCGTGATGACGGGGATGAACGGTGAGAGGTTCGAGTCGTCGGGCTTGATAGCCCGCTTTTTCAGGCCAAATTCGTCAATGACTTTCTGTTCGTCGTTTTTTGCCACCGCCCAAATGACCTTATCCCTATTCGCCGTGAGCTGATCAAGCACATCCAGTTCGCGCTGCCCCACCGAGTAATTCGAGAGGCCATCGCCGTACCCACCCGGCCCTTCCGAGAACTTGAGAAACGCTCGATCGCCATAAGTCGAATACCCGTCTGTCACGCGGTAGCGGTTGAACCAGTAGAAGTTCTTGTCGCGAATCGCCGCGTTGAGTGGCCCGTGCTTTCCCATCTCCTCCGCGTATTTGAGCGCGGTGTCCGCCTTCTCACCGAGGAACGGTCCCTTCGGAAACAAGATTCGTTCGAGCACCAATGCCACGGCAAAGTCGCCCTGCTCGTTGACATGAATTCCGTTGATGGTAAATGGCGAACCGCCGTCCCATTCAAATTCGCGCATCGTCCAAGTAAACAAGTCCGCAAACATGACGCCGTTGGCCTTCGCGACCTCACCCATCGCCTTTGAATACATCTTGAGCCGCGCGTTGGAGGCGGCGACGACCTCTTTGCTGGGCAGGTTGGGCGAGTCGATGAACTCGTGGGCGATGGGTGAGAACAGCACGAGCCTGGGAGCCGACTTGCCGTTGTACTTCTGCTCGAGCGTGTGCTTGATGAAGGCGGCGACGTTCTCCTGGAACTTCGGCAACCCCGCCTCGCCCGCCCACGATTCGTTGTAGCCATAGAAGGCGAAGATCACGTCCGCCTTGGTGTTGGTCAGCTCGAAGCGATTCTCGCGAACCTTGTCGAGATCCTTCTTCGACAACTTGGCCGGCTGCGGACAGGGAGCCACCCCGCTCAACCACTCATCATGCGACCCAAACGACATCGACCGCATCCGATGATTCGGATTCTGCCACCCATCAATCTCATCGCCGGAGTACCCCAGATTGCGGAACACCAGGTTGTGCTCCGGGAACCGCGCGTGAATCAGCGTTTCGAGCCACCCAAAATGCTGCATCCGCTCCGCCAGCGTGTTGCCGACGATGCAAATATGGTCGCCCTTGTTGAGTGTGAACTCCTCGGCTTGAACCACCGGAGCAACGAACGCGGTTGCGGCCAAGAGAGCCCAGAGATGCCATTTCATAGCGAGAGTTCCTTGCTTGTTTTGGAGTGCGACGGCTTGACGCCGCTTTCCATTGCGGCGGAGCCGCTTTTCTTTTCTCGATTCACGAACCACAAAAACAAAAGCGGCTCCGCCGCGAGCCAAAGCGGCGTCGAGCCGCCGCACTCCAAAGGGAGGAGACG
>CAYSHJ010000786.1:0-6363 GCA_964430385.1 uncultured Planctomycetaceae bacterium | reverse complement strand
CGTTCGGCGTCGCACCGGTCATGGTTCGCGAGGGCGGCTCGATCCCCGTCGTCGGCACGCTGAAGGACATCCTTGGCATCGACACTTTGCTGCTCGGCTGGGGCCAGAACACTGACAACCTGCACAGCCCGAACGAACATTTTTCCGTCGCCGATTTTCACCGAGGCACGCTCGCCAGTGCGTACCTCTGGCAAGAACTGGCCCAGCAGGCAAAGTGACAATGCGACAAGCCAACCTGTTGCCGAAATGCCCAACCTGCGGAAGAATGGCGGTGTCACGTCTGACTCCTCTCAAGTTTATACCACTCGCGGCCACGAATTGGGCGTAGCCGAATTCGTGAGAATTCGCAGAGTGGCCCACAATGCAGCCCGAAGCCTCACGACTTCGGCTACAGCCAAATCTCGCATTCATGGCCGCGCGAGGTATATGCTCTTCGTGCGCTGATCTGGATCACCGTCTTTCGACGCGAGGTATTCGCATGGCCGTTTCATCGTTGAGTGCGCTAAGCGGCGAGGCATTTGGTGCGGTGTTGGCCGGAATGCCGGTGCCGATGTGGATCTTGACCGAAGTCGGCAAGGCGCGACTGTCGAGCATTTCCTTTTTTCTGATGGGCCTCTTGCTGTCGGGGCTGTTGCTCCGCTGGATGTGGAACTGGCTGCAAGCCGACTTCCCAAAGCTGCCGCGGCTGACTTACTTGAAGTCACTGACCTTGGTTTGTCTGTGGGGTCTGTGCTTCATCCTGGTGCTGACGATGATCTCCGGTGCTCGCGAACTGCTCACGCCGGGAGCCTGGAAAGTCAACGGAGCGACTTACGCTTTGACGAATGACAAATCCGGCGTGAAGACCGTTGACGCCGCATCAGATCATGACCTGTTGGCCGAACGGACGAAGAAGCTGGAGAATCTGCGATTCGCCTTGTGGCAGTTCGCGGCGACGCACGCCGGCCGCTTCCCGGCCGAGACCGAAGCGGCGGAGATGCCGAACTCGATTTGGGAGGTTCCGGACCCGTCGGCCATGCGGTACGTCTACGTTGCCGGGCTGACGGTGAAGTCCGCCGAATCATGTCTCATCGCGGAACCCGACTTATTCGGCTCCGAGCGACTCGTGCTGTGGACCAATGGACAAATCACGACTCAGCGCGTGGTGTCCGAGCCGCCACTGTTCACGGAGGCTCGGCCGTGATGCGCGTTCTAAAATGGCTGATTTACGCGGTGTTGGGACTCTTTGGCCTGTTGGTCTTCTCTCAGTTTGTCGCTCCGTTGATCGAAGCACCAGTGATCTTCGGTTTTTATCTATTCTTCGGCTGGATCGGCTTTCTGTTCCACACACTGCCGCAAATCCGAATGGATGGGAGCGCGATCGGTTTCACGTTGTTGACGCTGATTCTCTTCGCCGGTGGACTGCACTGCCTGTTGCGCTCGTGGTTTCGTCCGGACGAGTACGTTGCGGTTGACTCAACGAAATTGTCTCCGCCAAGCACACGGTGGCGACTGCGCTGGACCATTGCCATCACCGTCTGCCTCGTGACCACATTCGCCGCCGGAATCTGCACGGTCGGCATTGCACATCAATCGGCTTGGATGGCCACATCACCCGAGCCAATCCTGAGGTTTGAATCCGGCAGGCGCGGGGCGGCTCGACGCACGGAGTCGCGGAACAATCTGAAGAACATCGGGGCGGCTCTGCACCACTTTGTTTCCGACAAGGGCACGTTGCCCCCGGGCAACAAGGTGCCAAGCTTTGTTCAAAGCCATCACGGCTGGCGAACACTCTGTTGGCCGGAGAGGTGAAGGACAACCCGGTCCCGTGGGGTCATCACGCAAACTGGCGCGATCCGGCGTTGGGCATCAATGCGTCGCCGCAGGGCACAGGCAACAGGCCCTCGCTAACGCTTCGGGTTAGTGTCAGACTCGACCGTGCGAGGTCGATTCACTCACCCGCCATTCCTGTAACCGTCGCGTGATCGCGTCTGTCAGTCCTTCCAGACTGCCCGCTTCGAGCAACGCCACTTCGACTTGATAAAGCTGCGGCTTCGAATACGCCTCGCGAGTCGGCATGTAACTGCATCGCGTGCCGTTCGCCAACGTGAGCACGATGAGCGTTCGGTCTGGAAACCGTCGAGTCAATTCGGTCTGCAAGAAGTGATACGGTTCGCCTTCGACAGCCACCCAAATCGCGTCGCCCCATTGCCAGAGCCACGCCGGACTGGGATAGGTCTCCGTCTGCGGCAATGGCCGAATGCGATCGAGCAATCGTCGCTGTCGTTCGACCAGCGTTCGCAGTGTCGCGGCTTGGTCGGGATCACCAACCGCGCGGGCTTGCGACTCTTGAGCGACCAGTTCGCGATGCCGTTGCTCGGCGTCGGCGACTTTTGGCAACGACGACAAATACGGAAGTGGCACTTCCAACGTCTCGTGTCGGGCAAACGACGTGGCCTGCCGCCGCGCGGCGTCCCAAGGGCGATGATCCCACGCTCCCAACGTGGCGCCTGAAAAGACCGGCCCGCGATAATGAAAGTCCGTCTCGGCAGGAGGCATGCCGGCCAGCGCGGACAGCGCCGCGAAAGCCACTTGCCGGCCATTGCGATCCGCGACCGACACATCTCCGACATATCCGTCTTTCGGCCCGATGTCGCCGCACGGCGCGAGCAGGAACAAGCACGGTGCGCCGGTCTCACGTTCGATCGTCTCGCGTAACGCTCCGACGTAATCCGGGCTGATCAGCGTGTTCTCCCACGCCAGCGTCGTCGGATGACACGGATAGTTGACGATCGTCGTGACTTGCCGACGATCACGATCTGTCACTCGGATGACGTTCAGCGGCAGCGGAACCATTCCGTCCGGATTGAAGCCGCAGACGAAATATCCTTTCTCGTCGTCGAAGTAATCGCGATGACAACCCATCTTGCAGGTGGTCGAGGCGTACGTCAGCGTGACTGGTTTCAATGCCGCTCGCGCCGCGTTGATGGTTTCCGCGATCGTGCCCGGCAGGCTGTCGAGGTACGGACCGATCAAGTCGCCGCCAGGGAAGTCCGTTCGGTCGCGCGAAAGGTATCCCGAACCGTGCGTGTGCGAGAACGTGACCAACAACTCCGACCGATCGAGTCCTGTCAGTTCGCACGTCGCCTGCAAGAGAGCTTCCATTTCCGGTGCTCGCAACAAGCAGTGATCGAGGGAAACGATCGCGGTCACGGGCGCGGCGGACGACTTGTCTGGCAACGGTCGCATCACCATCACGGTCGCTCGCAGCAGACGATGCACGCCGGTCGAACGGTCGTGAGCCGCCGCGCCCCACATGCGGTGATATATCCCCACTGGCGGAGTGATGTCGGTCCAAGCAATGCCGAATTCACAACAGGACGACGACGTGCGGACAACAGTAGTGCTGGGCATGGCGACCTCCGACGAAAGGCTGGTGTTTGTTATTTGTCAGTTGTCATTGGTCCGTTCGTGTCTGGCCACTGACGACTGGTGCGAATGATTCACCGTGAAAGTAGATTCCACATCGTTGCTCGCGGCAAGCAGACCAAGACGGAAACGCGTCGTGGCCTTGAATGCGGCTATCCGTGTGGTGAATATCCGTGTGCACCCGCAGAGACCGCCGATTCGCGACCGCCGGCGTGCTGGCCCACACGGAAACTCAACACACGGACTTTCTAATGAATCACGTTGTCGGTGTCCTGAGCCTGATTGTCGGCATGTTGCTTTCGTCCACTGATGCCTCGCGCGGGGAAGGCTTGGAATATCAACCGCTGGAAGTTCTGCGTGTGTCTGACGACGGGCGGACATTTGTCGGAGCGACATCCGGACGACGATTCGTTCCATTCGGGTTCAATTACGATCACGACGAGAAAGGTCGGTTGATCGAAGACTATTGGGACACCGAATGGGCCAAGGTCGAACAAGACTTTGCCGAGATGCGTCAGCTTGGCGCGAACGTCGTGCGCATCCATTTGCAGTTCGGTCAATTCATGGAGACGACCGACAAGCCCAACGCAGCGTCGCTTGATCGGCTGCAACGCTTGCTCAAGCTGGCCGAGTCGCAGCGGCTCTACCTCGATCTCACGGGACTCGGCTGCTATCACAAAAAGGATGTGCCGGATTGGTACGACAAGCTGGATGAATCGTCGCGCTGGCAGGCTCAAGCGAAGTTCTGGTCGGCCATCGCCGAACGTTGTGCCGACAGTCCGGCGATCTTTTTTTACGACTTGATGAACGAGCCGGTCGTCCCCGGCCCAGGTGACAAGCGACCCGACTGGCTGGGACCACCGTTTGCCGGCAAGCACTTCGTCCAATTCATCACGCTGGAAACGAAAGTCCGACCACGACCGCAAGTGGCTCGCGAATGGATTCACCAACTCGTCGCCGCGATCCGACAACACGACCGCCGGCACTTGGTCACGGTCGGCTTGGTCGATTGGAGCTTGGATCGTCCCGGCCTCTCATCCGGCTTCGTGCCGGAGAAGATCGCAACCGAACTCGATTTTCTCTGTGTCCACATTTATCCCGAAAGCCAAAACCTGGACACGGCACTCGACACGCTCAAAGGCTTTTCTCTCGGCAAGCCCGTGATCGTCGAAGAGATGTTCCCGCTGAAGTGCTCGGCGGACGAACTGAGTCAATTCATCGACCGCTCGCGCGCGGCGGGCACAGCCGCCGGCTGGATCGGCTTTTACTGGGGACAGACGCTCGATGACTTGCAGCGCGAAAAGACGATCGGCAACGCGATCACTGCCGCGTGGTTGACGATGTTCCAAGAAAAGGCCAAGAGCCTTTCGAAGCCATAAACTCAGGTTTACCCGAAGAGATCGGCCACGCACACTCGAAGGCCGGGCAGATGCGGATCGCCAGTCAGTTCTTGCCGCACGTTGAAGCTGATCGGCTCATCCTGCGGACGATGGACTTGCACGACCTTCAAGTCCGGGTCGACGATCCAAACGAGAGGCACTCCGGCCTTCAGATACAGGTCGATCTTTTCGACGATGTCTGGATGTATATCCGATGGCGAGAGCACTTCGACAGCCAGTGTGGGCGCTCCTTCGATGTCGAAGACGTCGTCACTGACCAGGGCCGACAATTCCGGATCGACGTAAGCCACATCAATGCCGACGGCCGATTCCGCGTCGCGGCTCAGTCGAAAGGCCGCCTCTCCCGTCAACACCTCACCACGCGGCTCCGGTTGTTTCAGCAACCAGTCGTTGAGTACCCACGCCACCTTGGTCGTCGCTCGACAATGCTTGCGGCTTCGTCGTGTCATGGTCTGGCCATCTCCTCGAATCTTGAGGACGCCGCGGATGAGTTCTCGCTCCGTGCCGTCTTCCGGCAGGGCGACGAACTCTTCGTAAGTCATCAGTCGTCGAGCGGTCGCGACACTCATGGCGATCTTTCCTCCCTTTGAGAATACGCCGGTAAATCCGTGAACAAGCAGGCTATACACGGGTGGGCCATCGCGACAATCCAAGCCGGCATGGCTACCCGAAATCAAACCTGGCCGCCATCGGCATGCGGCGTCCACTGCCGAACGCTCGCGACGTGAGCTTGATTCCCGGCGGCATTTGCCGACGCTTGAATTCGTTGCGGTCCAAGCGAGTCGCCACCCAACGCACGGTTTCGAGCGGGAACTTTTCACTCAGCGTCGCCACCGACTCTTCGCGCTCGATCAAGCCTTCGAGGATCGCGTCGAGCACCGGATAGGGCGGCAGCGTGTCTTGGTCGAATTGATTCGGGGCTAGTTCCGCGCTCGGAGCTTTCGTGATCGAACTGAGGGGAATCACCTCGCGGCGTTCACGGACTTCGTTGATGTAGCGCGAGACCGCATAGACGTCTCGCTTGAAGAGATCGCAGAGCACTGCGAAGCCGCCGGCCATGTCGCCGTACAGCGTGCAATAGCCGACCGCGAGTTCGCTCTTATTACCCGTCGCCAGCGCCAGCCATCCGTGCCGATTGCTGCGGATCATCACCAAGGCCCCGCGAATTCGAGCTTGCAAGTTCTGATCGGCCAGCCCCGCCGGCTGCGACCGCAAATCGTCACCGACAACGGTGGTGGCTTCGTAGGCTCGATGTACCTCGTCGATGCGGATGACCGAGTCGTCGATTCCAAGATTCTCCGCGAGCAAGCGTGCGTCGGCCACGCTGTGTTCGCTGCTGTACCGGCTGGGCATGAGCAATCCGTGAACATGCGCCTTGCCAACCGCCTGTGCCGCGATGTAACAGGCCAAGGCTGAATCAATGCCGCCCGACAAACCGAGCACACAATCCCTGAAGCCGCACTTCCGCATGTAGTCCCGCAGGCCGAGCACCAGCGCGTCGAGTAAGTCCGCCTCTCTCACGCGAGTCGCAAGTGTCTTTTCGGTCCCATCTGTC
>CAYSHJ010000785.1:0-4146 GCA_964430385.1 uncultured Planctomycetaceae bacterium | reverse complement strand
CCGTCGAACTGCAACTGCTGAATCTGATGCCCCACATGCACGTCCGCGGCAAATCATTCCGCTATGAGCTGCGTTGGCCGGACGGTCGCGAAGAGATCCTGCTCGACGTGCCGTGTTACGACTTCAACTGGCAGACGAGCTATCACCTCGCCGAGCCGCTGCGCGTTCCGGCCGGCAGCGTGATGCACTGCGTTGCGCACTACGATAACTCGGAGAACAACCTCAACAACCCGAACCCGAACGCGACCGTCCGCTGGGGTGAGCAGACCTGGGACGAAATGCTGATTGGCTACTTCGACATCGCCGTCCCGCGCGATGTCGTCGCGGGAGCGAAGACAAATTCCGAAACCGGAAGACCCATTGGAGGCGGTCTCGATCAGGTCGCGAAAGTGCTGGACCGCATCAAAGAGCTCGACGTGAACAAAGACGGCGCGCTCAGCGCCGACGAAGTCCCCGTGCGCCTGCGGCCGATCTTCAAGCTGCTTGACCTCGACAAAGACGGAAAGCTGACCGCCGACGAAGCCCGCAAGGCTCTGCAATCGCGCCGAGTGCCCGAGTGAGCACATCACGCGGTTTCTCGCGCGGTCTCCTCGCCCCATCGGGGAGAGGGCTAGTGAGAGCGGTCGCCCGAGTCTGTCGGCTCACGAAGTCATCCGTGATCGCCACGAAACTCACCGCAGCAAATGCCACATCGCATAGGCGACAGGCCCCGCGACTAAAATGCTGTCGAGCAAATCGAGCAACCCGCCAAAACCGGGCAGTAGCGCCGGCGCGTCTTTGACGCCGACATCGCGTTTGATGAGCGACTCGACCAAATCGCCGATCAATCCTGCAAAGCCCACCACGACTCCAAATATCAGCGCCGGCACGGTTTTCCACGGATGCCAATATTCAACCAGCGCCGGACCAATCCACATCAGCCAAGCTGCCGAACTCAGGCCGGCCGTCAAGAGGTGGCCGGCCCCACCAGCCCACGTCTTGCCAGGGCTCAATTTCGGCGTCATTTTCGGCCCGCCGATCAAACGTCCGAACGTGTACGCACCAACGTCGCCCATCTTGGCCGCAATGACGAACGCTCCGAGCGCAAAATAACCTTCGATGCCTTCGCGATAACGTCCTCCGACCCAGCGCAATTGGGTCGTCGCGGCAAGCTGCACTCCGACATAAATAAAGATGAAGAACTCAATGGCAAGCGTTCCCAGATTGAGACCTAGCCGAAGCTGCGGCCTTTCCGTCCCATCCTGCAAAACATCAGTGACTGGATACCGTAGGACCGCATTCACCAACAAACCGACCGCCAAGATCTCAAACGAACTCAAGGGGTATTGCAGGCGTGTCATGTGCCAAACCCACCGACTGATTTCCTCAGCCCACCACGAATGTCTCGACGCATCCGGGAACAATGACGGCCAGCCAGCAATGATCGTTGCCCATACGGCCAGCCAGCATAGAATGAGACTTGGCCGAAAGTCCGCGGCACGAGCCAACGTCACTAACTCCCACACGCAGCGAGCTGAAATCGCCAGGACAAGCACAATCAGAATTGGTGCGCGAGGTCCGAGATAGTGATCCCACACGAACAGCCCGATCGTCGCGGGGATCAGCAGCGAGGACATCAGGAGGCGGTGCTTCAACATGGCGAACTACCTCGACAAACCGCCGAAGCGGCGTTCGCGTTGGGCGAAATCACGCAACGCTTCGTGCAAATCCGCCGCGCGAAACTCCGGCCAGTATTTGGACGTGACCCAAAACTCCGCGTAGCTCGCTTGCCATAACAAAAAATTGCTCATGCGCATCTCGCCCGCCGTGCGAATGACCAAGTCCGGATCGGGCATGCCGACGGTGTCGAGGTTCTCGGCGATCGTCTCTTCCGTGATGTCGTTGATCGCCAGTCCGACCTCACGCACCTGCACTGCGATGCGTCGGCAGGCATCGACCAACTCTTGTCGGCCGCCGTAGTTCACCGCCAGGCACAGCCGCATGCCTTTGTTCTCTTGGCTCAGTTCGACCGTGCGGGATAGCTCGCGCAAGATCCCCTCCGTCAGTCCTTCGCGGCGGCCGATCATCGCGAAGCGCAGGTCTTGGCGCAGGATCTCTGACCGCTCTTCGACCAAGTACTGTTCGAGCAGCCGCAGCAGCATGTTGAGTTCGCGCGGCGGGCGTTTCCAGTTCTCGCTGCTGAGGCAGTACAGCGTGAGCTGTTCGATCCCCAACTCGGCGGATTCTTCGATGATCTCGCGGACGGAGCGGACTCCGCGGCGATGCCCTTCAATGCGTGGCAAACTTCGCCGCCGCGCCCAGCGGCCGTTGCCGTCCATGATGACCGCGATGTGCCGCGGCAACACCTCGGCGGACAACCCCAAAGCACTCAATCGATGCGCGGCCTTCTCGGAATCAAAGGGCACGGAAGTCAGAGCCTCCAGGCGTCAGGCGAATCGGCCTCGTGGGACGGGAAGAGTCCCGACCGGAACGACGGCAAAACAAGCCCGAAACGACGCCGGCCAACCGCTGCCGTACACTATTGGCTGATCGCCGCTGAACGCCCCGCTAGAACGCCGCGGACATCACCGCGGGTTCCAGCTCTGACTGTGGCGAGTCGCACTCCTCGAACATGTCTCCGTCATTGTCCCCGCAGTACAACACCTCTTCACGGTAGTAAGGAAGGCGATTCGGCGTTTCAATTCCGATCCGCACGTAGCCCTCTTGAATCTCCAGCACCGTCACCACAATGTCGTTACCGATCACCAATCCCTCGTTCACACTGCGGGAGATGATATGCATGTCGATTTCCTCTGAGTTTCATTGGAAGACAAGAACCAGAAGATGATCCCGTGAAGCGCCCGGACATTTTGACGTTGGCTCTTCGTCAGAGCAAGCGGCTAAGCGCACGAAAAACAAACTCGTGAGGAACTGCACTTCGCGGTCTTGACAGAACGTGATGAGATGATCGCTCGTCGCGCGCAGCGGCGGTTTTTCTCGGCGTTCCGCGGGAATTTTCTAAATCGAGGGATCACCAGTCATGTCGTCGACAAGCCATTCCGTGCGAAAGCTCGTCATCTTTCCGGCAATCGAGCTTGCGCGTCTCGATCAAATCCAATTCGTCGCAGGCTCCCTGCGGATCAGCAACTGCCTCACGCCCCAGGACGCTTCTGAAAACGTCCGCGATGCGGAGGCGTTCTTTGGCAAGCTGACTCCCGAGATTCTCGCCGTGGCTCGAAAGCTGCGCTGGGTGCAATCGCCGACCGCCAGCTTGGAGCATTATCTGTTTCCGGAACTGATCGCGCATCCCTGCGTACTGACGAACATGCGAGGATTGTACTCCGATGTCATCGCGGATCATGTTTTGGGGATGGTGCTCAGTTTCGCGAGGAATTTGCATATTTACGTGCGGCGTCAAATGCGGGCCGACTGGATGCCAGTCGGCGGCGAATCGGAGCGGACAACGTTCACAAGTGGACAGGCGTCCATATCCGCGATTGATCGCAGCCATCAGCACCTTGCCGATGCCACACTGGGAGTCGTCGGAGCCGGCGCGATCGGCGGGGAAGTCTTGCGACGAGCGGCCGCGTTCGGCATGCGGTTGCTGGCCGTCGATCCGCTGCGCCGCAGCGTGCCGGGAGTCCTCGACCAAGTTTGGCCGACGCAACGGCTGAACGATTTGTTGGCGGAGTCCGATTACGTCGTCATCGCCGCACCGCACACTCCGGACACGTTCAAGCTGTTTCAAGCCGCTCAATTCGCACAAATGAAGCGGTCGGCCGTGCTGATCAACATTGGACGAGGAGCGATTGTCGATCTGCAAGATTTGACCGACGCGCTGTGCGACGGCGTGATCGCCGGCGCGGGGCTGGATGTTTGTGAAATCGAACCGCTGCCAGTCGAGCACCCGCTGTGGTGTCTGGAAAACGTGATCATCACGCCGCATGTCGCCGGCACGTCGCCGCGCATCGCCGAGCGACATCTCGCGACGTTGTTGGAAAACGTTCGCCGCTTCGTCGTGGACGAGCCGTTGCTGAACGTGGTTGATAAGGCGAAGTGGTTCTGAAAGTGGCGACTCTTCGTAGCTGAATTCGCAAGAATTCAGATCGATCGCGCATGCGGCTGAATTCTTGCGAATTCAGCGACGAGAGCCTCATCCGCGACCGA
>CAYSHJ010000784.1:0-2063 GCA_964430385.1 uncultured Planctomycetaceae bacterium | reverse complement strand
TCCGCATTCGACGACTGAAATCAACCATTGGACATCGGAGTCATGCCTCCCCAAATCCACCGCGGAATTGTCCTGCGGTTTCTACGACAAGGTGCCTCGGCAGCGACAAGGCGGATGAACCCACTTTCTGGGGTTGCGGGCGAAGCCCGCGCCAAGCCCGAGCCGGTGTCTGACCCCCTGACTCGTGCAAGCGCACAGAAGGCTACTGCCCGGCACAAACGGCTTCCAGGCAGGCGACCAAGCGTGGACAGTGAACTTGGATCGAATACTGTACTTCCACCAGGTGCCGTGCGGCGGGAAGCACAACGGCGCGACGGCCGGCATCGTTCAACAACAATCGCAACACACTCAGCCATTCCTCGGGCGTTGAGGCCAACCAACCGTTGAGACCGTGCTTGATAATCTGCCGATTGACACCCACCGGTGACGCGATCGCGGGGATGCCCAGAGCCATGTATTGCAGAATCTTCAAGCCGCACTTAAAGCGCGTCCAATCGGAATCGGGCATCGGCATCAAGCCCAGGTCAAACGTCGCGAGGTCTTCCATCTCCGTTGCCTCCGACCAAGGCGTAAAGCGAATCGGAATACCTTCCCGTTCAAAGCCGAGTCGCTTGAGCGGCCGATGCGATTCGGCGATGACTTGCAGTTCAATTGGGAACTCGCGAGCCAATTGCTTCAATGGCTCGCGCAGCACATCGAGATACGCGATGTTCGCGGCGGTGCCAGTCCAGCCGAGTATGAATTTTCGATTAACGATTTTCGATTTTCGATTTTCGATTGCTGACACATCGGCAATCGGCAATCGGCAATCGGCGATTCTGAATCGCTCCAAGTCCACGCACGTCGGAATCACTGTGACTCGCGGATTGACGGATCGCACGCGTTCGGCAAGCAGCTCGTTGCCGGCGATGATGTGATCGCTCAGGCCGCAGAGCACCTCAAATTTGTGGCGATGCAGAACGAGCAGCCCGTCGTCGATGTCGAGCACAATCCGTCGAACGCTGCGACGCAGATGCTGCTCGACATCGCAGGTTGCGTCGCTGAATAGCTCGCGTTCGAGAACCACGACATCCGGCGACCAGCCTTCCAGCCGTGCGAGGTCTTGCCAGCGATGCCAATGTTTCAGCCAACCGCTCAGCCGCCATCCCAAGAGCGGCACCGATTTGTATTTCTCCGGCCGACTCGGCAGAACCAGGCACTCATGGCCCTGCTGTTGCAAATGCGGCAGGTACTGCAACACTCGAAATCGGCTGCTGGGAACTTGCCGGCCGGAGGTCAAGAAAGCGATGCGCATGCAGCGATGTTAGCGGCGACGCGCCACGACCGTCAGCCGGCCAGCTTGGCGGATCACCGCCAAAGCACGAGCCAACGGAGCCAACACGCATAGGCCGAGTGCCGTGGGGTTGTCGGTCCAGCGAATCATCCACGCTCCGAGCGACCAACGCGGCCATTTCGTTCGCAACCAAAGCCCCACCGATCCGACGAGGTTGTTGACGTTTCGCTGGTGAATGAGTTCGTCCAACTCAAAGCCGCTTTCTTTGAGCAACCTTTGCAGCGTCGCTGGCGTGAAATGCTGCAGATGTGTTGGTAACTGCAGCGCGTACCAAAAGCGGCCGAACACGCGACGCTCCCAACAGCCGAAGTTCGGCACGCTGAAGCCCAGGCAACCGCCCGGCTTGAGCAACGCCCGCGCGAGCCGGAGTGTCGTCGCCGGATCGTGCAGATGTTCGATCACCATCCAGGCGAAGACGGCATCAAAGCGGCCACCTGCGAACGACTCTGAATCCGCAGCCACTGTCTGTTCGAGCGAACCGACGCGCACGTCGAAACCCTTCGCCGCAGCACGCTCCGCAACGTTCGCAGCCGGTTCGACGCCGACGCACTCCCAGCCGCGCTGCCGCAGTTGCTCCAAAAACGCTCCGTGTGAACAACCCAATTCCAATGCGCGTTTTGAAATCTGAGATTTGAGATTTGAGATTTCTAATTTCGGAATCGGCGCGGCTCGCGAATCGATCCACCACAGCACCAGCCGCTTTAGCCAACCCCAACGACGTGGATCAAAC
>CAYSHJ010000783.1:0-3880 GCA_964430385.1 uncultured Planctomycetaceae bacterium | reverse complement strand
CGGGATGGGTCTCCGCGAAAGCGACAAGGGCTCCTGCAAGCTGCTGGGCGAGTTGCTTGGCAAACGCGGGACACTTCCACGGCTCCGGAATCAAGTTCGACTGAAGTGTCACACTTGCGTCGAGACCTGTCAGGTGCTTGCGGTGGCTGATTCGGCGAACAAGACTGGCTTCCACCATCTCCCAGAATTGGGCTATCCGTGTGAGTGGGGAACCCTTTCCCGCGATCGTGTTGTTGAAGTAGTCGGTAAGCTCAATACCGATGCGTTGCCTTTGTTTTCGTATGGAAACAGTGACGAAGGCATCAGGACTTTCCGTCAATTTCAGGCTGGATACACCGTAGCCAAGCGCTCTCAGGAACTCCCTAATGAGAAATCCCTCCCGTTCCTTCTTCGTTCGCTTCACTCTTGGCATACTCTGCCCTTGCAGTTGAGCCACGATGCCGGAGCGGAGGTTGGGCTTCAGTCGCATCCACAGGATCGGTCAATTGTTCACGAAGTTCGGGTCAAGGTCGCCAGTAGAGAGCGAGCAACGATCTTCGAGACACTCCGTAGCAGCCGCGCGCGGCCACGACGCTCGATGACGTGCGGACCAACGGCTCGGACACTTTCGCCGCGCGACACGCGCTTGCATCGACGCGAACACCTTGGTCCATCGCATGGCTTTCCTCCTCCATGAGGACTAACGAGAACTTCTCAGCGGCTATCCTAACGCCAACAGCAAAGTCGCGGACAGTCACAATCAGACAAGAAAACATCACATTCCGGTCCGCGAGCGGTCTCGAAAAAACTCGTCAACGAAGCGGCATTTGTTTTCGCTCCATCATCGCCGCAGTCCCGCGAGCGTGGCTGCCCGGCGCTCTGCGTTGAACGATCCCACTGGCCGATGACGATGGGTTCAACCAATTTGTACGGAGAACGAGGATGCCTGACTCCGAACGGTGCTTGAAACGTAGGAATTTTTCATTTTCATTGATTCACAAAACTCAGCTAGTCGATAAGACGAATGCTCCACTGTCCTCGGAGCGCAGGGAGAGTTCGTTTTTTCAGTAATCTTCACTGACGAGGTAGCCGATAGATTTCAGGGCTAAGGAATGCCCGTGAATGCTTCCCATAGCGTGGGAGCATTCACGGGTTTTTTCTTTGGTCAACTGAGTACAGCATTCAGTACAAGAAAGGTAAATTCGCATGATGCCCCCGGCAACGATTGAAGAGCAACACAAAGACGTTTACGCGCATTTTGGAGTCGCCGCAGCGCGAGTGTCAGGTCTTGAGATGGTTCTCACGAACATTCTTCTTGCGAACGCAAAGAAGAGCGGGAAAGTCACCTCGGATGAAGAATTCGAGAAGATGGAAATGAATTTGAAAAAAAGTAAAACTCTTGGCGCATTGATCAGGACCGTCAACGCCGACGTTACGATTCCGGAGCTAACCGAGAAGCTGATGCGCGAGGCCCTTGAACGTCGCAATTACCTCATGCACCATTTTTTTCGGGACAAGGCGATTGATTTTGCTTTTGAAACCGAGACCGGACGCAAGAGGATGGTGGATGAATTACGGGAAGCTCACGCATACGTCCTAGCGGCTACCAACTTGGCAAATGACCTCTGCGTGGAAATCGCGAAGGAATTCGGAATCAACATCAAAGACATTGAAACCGACGCCGAAAACATGCGACAGAAGGCAAGGAAAGCTGACCAGCACTAAGACGCAAAATCTGAACGCTGAAGACGGAAACAAAGGTAGCAGGAACCGTTGTTCGTGTGTTTGGTCTTGTTTTCCAAATCGGAGCGACGTCAGAGACGACACCATCATCGGCGATAACCGCATCGACACGTTGCTCGGCGACAAGCGGACCCGCGGCTCGGACACTTCCGCCGCGCGACATGCTCTTGGATCAACGCGAACAGCTTGATACGCCGCATGGCTTTCCTCCTCCATGAGCAGTCACGAGAACTTCAGCCGCGATTCTAACGCCAACGGCAAAGTCGCGGACAGCCACAGCCTCAAAACATCACCAGCGCCGCTGCAGCGAGAGATCACACGTCCGAAGCCAAGTCCGACAAAGTGGTACTTGGACAAGAGCCGAGATATCTGGTCCCGGATTCGTGGGGAGCCGTAGTTTCCGCAAGCATTCGTCACGCGGCGGGCAAGCAGCAAGATACTCACGCTCGCGTTTCGCCAATTCTGCCGCACGCTTGTCCCCAAACAATTGCTGCGACGCGACCTCTCGTGTCCATGAATCTCTGCGAGAATCTGGCACTGTTCGGTTTCCGATGAGCCGGTGCCAGAGTGGGCTATCAACGAGCGACAGGATGCAGTCGTCGGGGACCTCAATACGCCAGAGTCCCCGGCGATCCCAGAAATCCGGTTCCGTGGTGAAGCACCAGACGAACTGATGCTTCAACTCCTCCGGAAGTGAGAGAAGTCCATCAAGTTCCTCATAAGCGCTGAGCAGATCGGGGTGCTGATGATCGTCGACAAACTCTGACTTCGAACGGTCAACGCGATCCTTGAAGGGATCAAAACCAGTGCCTTGCCACGTCCAAAGCATCATCGGTTCGGTTCCCGGTTTGTGTCTTACGAATCACTGGGGAAAAATCGTTGACGCGATGCGGCCGCGCGTCGGAGGATTTCGACCTCGGTGAGCGGATTGGGGGCGTGATGCGATAGGCACAGCGGAACTCGAACTTTGATCGGAGACTTCATCTCAGCGTCAGCGTTGTAAACGTAGAAGGTGCCGCTCGGCAGCGTACCGATGTCATCTCCGTTGCCGCCACGTCCCGCAATCTGGTCGCGCACCGTTTGGATGGCGGCGGGCGAATTGGCTTTGCCGTAGAAGTGAGTCGAGCAATTCCCGACCAGTGTGTTTTCAATCTCTTTCGGATTCTGCGTGGCGAAGACGATGCCCATGTGATACTTGCGAGCCTGCGCCGTTAGCCGCATCAGACTCTGCTTACAAACAGTGTTTTTTTGCGTCGGCACGAAGTCCTTGGCCTCGTCGATCACCAGTAAGCCATGTAACTCTCTGTTTAGAGGCTCAGGGTGCTTTTTGAGCCAAGTGAAAAGCGTCATGGCAAGTTGATTCAAAAACTGCCGCTGGACTTCCAGACTCGGTAGTCCGACGAAGTTGATCACCGAGACTCGCGGACGGCGCGGCTGAACGTCGTCACCAAACAAAACCGCCGGATCGAGGGCGGCGCCACTGTTCCGCAATAGAACGTTCTTTTCACGTTCCACCTTCAACCGATCGGCAATCTCGCGAGCCAGTTTGGCTTCGTCCTTAATTTCCAAACCCGCTTCCGGAGGCAGGTCTGCCAATTGACTGATGAAGCGATCCAATGTGCCACCGCCCTGCTTCGCGAAGAATCGCAGCGCAGAAGAGAGAACGCCGATCATACTCTTGGCCTTTGGAGTGGTACCCGTGGCGACTAACTCTCGGAGCCCTTCGGTAGCCATGTCCACAGTTGCATTGAGTTCGTCGGGGTCGTCGGCCACGGCGGAAAAGTTCGGGAGCGGCTCCAACCGCAGCGGATTGCCCGATTCACGCCCCGGTGTCCACACAACGACGTCGGTGCTCGCGAGGAATTCGCGCGCTTTTGTTTCATCTTCGGAGTCTCGCTCTGTAGGTGATTGCGGCCATCGGTCAGCAAGCGTTGATAAATCATTGGCGCAATCAATGACAATCGACGGAATACCTGCCAGCGCGGCCTCTTCGATTACCCTTCGCAGCAACACCGTCTTACCCGATCCCGCTCCGGCCAGCACGACGGTGTGTTTTTCGAGCAGTTTCACCGGCATGGTCACCGACGGGCCTGTGTGGTCGGAGTGCCAATGATGGCCGAGCAGAATTACCCCGCCCGCTCCGGCGGCGGGCTGCTGA
>CAYSHJ010000782.1:0-7100 GCA_964430385.1 uncultured Planctomycetaceae bacterium | reverse complement strand
GGAGCGGCCGCGCGTCTCCGAATGGGCTCCGTTGTGGGCCGAGGGCAAACTGCATCACTTGTTGTCCTTCATGGTGTCGGTAGGGTTGGCGTGGCTGGTGTTGAAAGAAGGACGCTGGCGACGCATGCCCGGCATTCTGCTGCTCCTGGCGACCGGCCTCGCGGCCTTGAAAAGTCATCGGTTCTTGGCCTTTTACGCCGTCGTCTACGCCTGTTACTTGCCGGATCAGTTGACTCGCACGTTACGGGGTCAAGACCTGCGGCGTTGGTGGTGGAAGTATCAGCGAGCCTGGTGCGCCGTGTTTGGCGTCGCCACGGTGTTGCTGTTCGTGCGCGCCGCAGCGTACGAACCGTGGCGACTTCGAGTGCCCGCTCAGCCGATTCCTGGGCAAGGTGAACACATCGTGTATCCGGTCGGAGCCGTCGATTATCTCGCTGAAAATCGGTTTCGAGGCAATGTGATGGTGCCCTACGATTGGGGCTCGTACGTGATGTGGAAACTGGGCCCGGCGGTGCAGATCTCGTTCGACAGCCGCTACGAAGTCGCCTATCCCGACTGGCGATTGGAAGAAGACTTTCAACTGTACGAGGCACGCGAAGGCTGGGAGGAAATCCTCAAGACATATCCAACCGACATCGTCCTGATCCCGACACGGCTGAAGTTGGTGAAAGCTCTGTCGTCGGCTGCGGGTTGGAAGTTGATCGACAAAGATCCGCAGTTCGCGATGTTTGCGCGAGAATCGCTCGACTTGCCGCTCGCGGAACGAGCTGTGGTCGCGGACGGAACGTTTCCCTGAGGATACTGACCGCTCGCGGCCAGGAATGAGAGAGGTGAGCGGGGCGGCGTCAGCCTCCCGGTGCCGTCTTGGCTCCCGCGATGACAAAGACCGCCGCCATCAGAATGCCAGAGACACAGTTCAGAGAACGATTTCATGGCCCGGTTCTCAAGGATAAGATGACGCTGCGAAATACTACGAACGTCGCTTGTCTGGGGTAGGCACTCATGAAACCGAATCCATTTCCCGGAATGAATCCGTGGCTCGAAGAATTCTGGGGCGACGTGCATACTCGGCTGACGACGTATGCTTCGGACCAATTGCAACCCAGCCTTCCGGTCGGATTACGAGCGCGCGTGGAAGAGTACGTGACGGTCGAGGACGACTTTGATACGAGTGACGAAAGCCGTTATTCACCCGATGTGCAAGTGCTAGAGCGTCCGGGTTCGTATGAGTCCGGGGGCGTCGCCACGACGGTCGCCAGTACAACGGAAGCGTTCACCGAGCCGTTGATCGTGAATCGAGAAATCGAACCGGAAACGGGCCGCTCCGTGCAAATTGTCGATACACGGACGGGACATCGGATCGTGACAACCATCGAATTCCTGAGCCCGACCAACAAGAATCACGGACGCCAGCAGTACCTTCGCAAACAACAACAGATGTTGGAGGGGGGCGTCCATCTGGTGGAAATTGATCTGATGCGTAGCGGTCCTTGGGTGCTGTCGGTCCCTCTGCGATCGGTTCCGAAATCGCACCGCCAGCCGTATCGGATCTGCGTGGTCAACGCGCGTCAACCGACCAAGGCGGAGGTTTATCCGGTGTCGCTACGGTTGCCGCTGCCAAGCATTCGGATTCCACTCCGCCCCGACGATCCGGACGTGCGGCTCAATCTGCAAACGCTGGTCAACATGACCTACGTCAACGGCGGCTATGAAGACTTGGATTACACGCGCGATCCGATTCCTCCGCTGGCCGGACCTGACGCCGAATGGGCCGTGCAACTCTTGAAAGACGCGGGCCTCCGTTAGTTGGTGGTGATGACCAAGGCCGCCCCCATGAGTGAGCGGCACGGCGCTAGCCGCCGGTTTCGGGCATGGGAAATCGACTCCACGACACCGGTGGCATTCCGCTCAAAGTAAGACCGGTGAGCTGAGTAACTGCGTGCGGCATCACGAAGCCAGTGATGAGGCCAAGGGCGAGAACGCCGAGCAACCGCCGTGGCGGGCTGCCGGGACGCAGATCCACCACCGCAGCAGTTCGGTGCTCCTTTCATTTCCGGTCAGCTCAGAGAACGATTTCATGGCCCGGTTCCCAAGGACAAGAACACCTGCTGGCTGATTTATTTATACGGAACTCGTGATTGGGAAGCCTGACCGCATCACAGAGACGTCAGCCGCATCGTCGAGAAGCTGGATGGCCTCGCGAGGGGGGAGGTCTTGGAAAGTCGCGTTTGATCCTTGGGACAGATCGGTCGATGGTAGTTATCACGCGGTTGATTTCAATCAATAGTCCGCCACCGAGCCGTCCTTGAGTCGGATATTGGGCCAGCGCCATTTGTAGTTCGGTTCGGCGGCGACCTTGGCCATCTTATCGCGGTCAATCTCGATGCCGAGTCCCGGGCCTTCCGGCAGTGTCGCGTAACTGGTGGCGTTGTCCACCTTCCAGGGTCGATTCATGAATTGCGCGCCCCAGCCGGTGATTTTGTGATTGGTTTCGATCTCGACGTAGACCTTGCTCTGCACGCGATGCGTTCGCAGCCCGGTGATCTTGATGCTCGACGCCGAGTCCACGACTTGGGTGGCGGGGTTGTTCTCTCGAGCGACGGCGTGGTTCAGCATTGCCAGCCCGCCGACCGCGGCGGCTCCCAACGAACCGAAGGCCGCGCGGCGAGAGATCGAGAGCGATGAGCGATCGAAGGACATGGCGTTCTCCTGACATGTGAGTGTCGCTTTCATTTTTCATTCAGCCGTGAGTCTTTTACCTCGCACGGTAGAGTCTGACACTAACTCGAAGCGTAAGCGAAGGCCTGTTACCTCTGCCCTCGCTCACGCTTCGGTTTAGTGTGCCGACGGTTTGGGTACTCTCCAAAACCTCGGATGGCCATTCTAAGAAATGGTGAGGCATGAACACACAACTCAGCGAGGCGGCTCTTCGATACAATGCCGAGCCTGTTTCGTCTCCGCCCGAATGCCCACCAGACAATGCAGGTCTTCAATGTGCGTATGCCGCAGAATGCGGATCAATTGCCCCGATAGGTCGAATCATCTCATAACTACCTCCACCACAGCAGGCCGGCTCCCGTGAGGGCCGACAGTCCCAGCAAGCACGCGACGTACAGGAACAGCTTACGATCGCCCATGAACCACACCAATCCCGCCTTGAAGACCAGATTCGCAAGTGCCGCGATCAGGATGCTCGACGCCGCCGACTCGGCCGAGAGCCGCTGGGCCTCGAACAATCGCGCGGTCGACAACGTGATCGCGTCCAGGTCGGCCAGTCCCGACATCGCCGCAATCGCGTACAACCCTGCGTCTGGCAAGTGCTCCTTCGACGCCGCGACGGAAACGAGAACCACTCCATAAAGCAATCCGAATAGAACGGCGGACTTCAACTCGGACGGATTGCCTTGAGTCGGCATCTCCTCCGACGGCCAACGGCCTTTCCGCCAGACGATCAACGCCAGCAGCAGCGAGACGCCGGCCATCCCAACCAGTGGCGGTGCCGCCACCGGCAGTAAGCCTCGCGAGACGACCGCCACTTCCAACAGCACACGGACGAAGCTGACTCCCGTCGCCAGGAAAATCACCGTCGCCGCTGCCGGTACCATTGCCGGCTGTTTCATCGTCCGCCGCGAATAGCTCGCGGTCGTGGCGGTGCTCGAAATCATGCCACCTAGCAGACCACTCAAGAACAGCCCCGCATGCTGGCCAAGAAACTTGTAACTGATGTAGCCCCCCAAACTGATGCCCACGACCAATACGACCATCAACCAAATCTGATGCGGATTAAGCACCTCAAATGGGTCGTAGGTCTGGTTCGGCAGAACGGGGAGAATGATGAAGGTAATCAAGACGAACTGCATGATCGCCTTGATGTCCGCGTCTCCGAGCTTCATCACGACGCCGTGCAACTGCGGCTTGAATTGCAGCAACACAGCGACGCCCGCTCCCGCGGCGATTGCAATGATCATCGGCCCGCTCACACAGAGCGCCCCCACAGCGAACATCACCAGCATCGCCGTCTCGGACGTGATGCCTCGATCCGATTCGGACCGCGCGTGACGGCTTCCCACGACGATCACCAGCACCAGCGCGAGCAAGCCCGCAGCGACCACCCAGCCCCCAAACCTGTCCGCCAGGATCGCGCACAACGAACCAAAGACCGTGATGAGCGGAAACGTACGTACGCCCCCCAACGGAGCTTCCACGTGCTGCCGTTGCAAACCGACCAGTCCCCCTAGCAGTAGTGAGATTGCCAAGCTCTGAAACAAAACACTGCTCATGTCGGCTCGCCTATCCCTCACCCAGCGGACGCGGGGACCGCTGCAAATGCCGTTTGAGAATGTCCGGCAGCGTGGCGGAGAACTGGCTGCGGGGCATGACCTCCGCGCCGGCGGCGCGGGCGGAGTCCAGAATGTCGGTCGCGACATGAGAGCCAAACGCGATCACCGGCACTCGCGAATCGGGTGGCAATGCGGCGATGATGGCCCCGACCGAGGCTTGCGGAGCCGCCAGATCGACAAACACACACGCGATGCCACCGGCTTGCAGCCGTGTGACGGCCGCTGCCGAGTCGTCAAAGTTATCGACTCGCAGTCCCAACGCCTGAGCGGTACCGGTGACTTTGCTCGTGAAGAACAAGTCCGAAGAGACGAGCAGGCCGATCTTGGGTATTGATGAAGAGTTAGAGTTATCTGTAGGCATGGTCGCTCCGTCCAAGTGATGAAGATCATACGGAGCTGATCGGTGGTGGGCCATTGGCGGCTGGTTGTCGTCTGCCTTCAATTAACCGGATTTTGTCCTCGGCGTTGAACAGTCTTTGCACCGAGGAATACACTCAAGTCGCGAAGTCAGGCACCGCCGCGTTTGCCGAATGACATCCTTCCTCTTGGCAAAGGTCACATGATCGATCGCATCGAGACCTTGCGACAGTTGGTTGAATCGCAACGAACTCGCTGGCAGCGATGGAATTTGTTGGAGGCGCTGGGATGGACGCTGTCCGCCGTCTGGGCTTACTTTCTGGTGGCAGTTCTGGTCGATAACCTCGCGCATCTCCCGATCTGGGGACGCGTGGCAACGGCCGGCGGTATGTGTGCCGTCCTGTTCTGGTTCGGGAGAGGTCTGGCGCGGCGCTGGCAAGAACGGCATGCGACCGAAGACGAGATCGCCTTGGCCATGGAACGGCGGTCCTCCGTCAACGTCCAGAATCGCCTGATCAATGCATTGCAGTTAAGCCGCAAAACAGCATACGGGCGATACACATTGGCACCGGTGCTGATTCAGGAGAATTGTCGCCAGCTTTCTCAACACACTTTGCCGACAGCCGTCTCGGTTCAGCCGGCGGCGATGTGGTTGGCCCTGGCGGGAGTATTAACGGCCATCGCAGCGGGCGGTTGGATGTGGCAGCCTCAGCGATTTGTCAGTTCCGCCAAGCGGATTCTGCTGCCGTTTGCCTCGGTTGATCCTGTCTATCGGACTCGGCTGGAAGTTGAGCCGGGAAATACCGAAGCGTCCGGCGATGTCGAAATCCGTGTGCGGATTCTCGGTGAACGGCCGGCCGAAATCTCGATTCTGCTCGACGAACAAAATCGTCGGAGCACGCGGTTGGTTTCGGTCAATGGCGAGACGGTCGTTTACATCCTTCGCAACATTCGGCGGAGTCTGTCCTACGCCGTGCATGGCGGCGATTTCACCAGTCCGTATTACCGGATCGATCTGCCGACGCCGGCTCGGCTGCAATGGGTCGAGGTGAACTACCACTTTCCGGAGTACGCGCGGTTGCCCGACAAGTCGGTGCAAACCAGCAGCGATCTGGAGTCACTGGAAGGAACCCAAGCACAACTGAAGTTCGTATTCGATCGACCCGTGGAAGGAGTCCGGTTGCGGTTGCGGGAAGCATCGGCACCGGGTTCTGACGCAGTGAGCCGGAACGCGCTAGCGTCCGGGTCTCGTTCGGGAAACACGTCCGAACCGGATCGCGCGTCCAAACCGGGGGCTAGCGCCCTGCCGCTCATTGAGAAGGCGGATACGAATTCGCGAGTGGTCGAACTGAAGAAACTCAGTTCGACAGAGTTTGCCGGTGAACTGGCTTTGGTGAATGTCACAGAGTACGCGTTGGAAACACAGCGGACCAATCGAACGCCGCATCTGAGTCCTTGGTACAACATTCGAGCCTTTGCCGATGAACTCCCCCGTCCCACGTTGACGGGGCTGCCGACGTCCGGCGAACTGTCGATCGACACGGCAGTTGCTTTGCAGGTGGACGCTCTGGATGACATCGGGCTGTCACGCACCGGACTGTTTTTTCGCAAGGCGAAATCCAAAGCCAACGCCGATCCAATGGAGGATGAGGGTTGGATCGCATTACAAACTTGGTCGTCAGAAAACGCTCGACGGGCAATAAATACCGCGGAAATCACGCCGACGGACTTTGGAGTTGCGGAAGGTGAGCGGATTGAATTGGCCGCCCGCGCGTCGGATTCGCGTCCGGATCGTGCCGCGATGTGGACGACGGGAACAACACACTTGTTGCTCGTGACGGGCGATGGATCGCAGTTGCAGGTGCTGTACGAGCAGATTCTGAAATCCGAAGCGGAGATCGCAGGCTTAATCGCGGTCGAGCAGAAACTGCACGCGGCGCTCGATGTGTTGATTCGCAAGCTCGACGCCGATCCCGCCGCAGATGGAAATGTTCCGGAACGTGTGAAAGGTGTGGTCATGGACGCTGCGGAGCAATCCAAGACGCAGGATCAATTGCGACAGGCCGCGGGACGGATTGCTCGCGAAATGGCACCGCCGGCTGGCAGTTTGCGACTGTCGGTCGCGATGCTGGCGGATTCGGAAATGATCCGCGCCATTCGAGTGTTGGACAGCGTGGCCACGCGGGATGACGCTGCCGGCCGACGGACCTCCTTTGCCGACGCACGAGCCACGATTGCTCGGACTCTGCAAAGTCTGCGTGAGATTCACGAGCAGTACATGCACTTCCGCAAGGAATGGGAATTGGCACACATGACACCGCTCCTGAGAATGCTCGCTGACCGGCAGGCGATTCTCCGGGATCAAACCGCTCGTTGGGCCGAGGCCAATCTGTCACATCAGCC
>CAYSHJ010000781.1:0-9098 GCA_964430385.1 uncultured Planctomycetaceae bacterium | reverse complement strand
GCGATCCCTTTGTCCGTGAACTTGAACAACATGATGTAGCGTTCCATTTCAATCCCCCTTCAAGAATGAATCACGATCCTAATTACTGGTCTGTCACGACTGGGTTTTCGGGTCGAGTTGATGAGCCGGAACGCGCTAGCGTCCGGTTCGAACCGGGGGGCTAGCGCCCTCCGGCTCATTCGTCGAACCCAAATTCTGAGCTTTGACCAAGCACTACTTCGCCTTCTTCTTCGTTCGCTCGACTTCCTCCGTCAGAACTTTGGTCTCCAACGACGGACGTTTGGTTTTGTCTTTCGATTCGGGAGCGGGCCGAATTTGTTTGACGATCACGTCGTCCCAATCGACAGTCCCGGCGGGGAAGTAGGCATACAACATCACTCGCCCCCAGCGCGGACTGAATTGCGTGTGCTTAGGCGTGAAGTCTTCCGAGTGCGTGTTCCAGGTCTTTGCCGAGCCCTTGAGGTTTTGCTGACTGCGATACACTTCGCGTCGCTCGATCGTGTCAGAACGGCTACGTGAAGTAGACGTGCTGCTTGGAGAACCAGTTGTTCCCGGAGTGCCACGCTCGAAGAACTTGGTCTCGCTGTCGTCGTAACACTTGATGAAGACTTTCATCGCCGAGCCACTGGTGCGCCAGCGGCACTGGAAGCGATAGGTCGCGCCTTCTTCGACCGGGAAGTACTCGCTGTAGAACAGCACGCCGGATGTCTCGGCCACGCTGGAGGGGAAATCGAAGCGGACGATGTGGTTCTGGCCCACCGATCCGGCATCGCTTGGTTCCACGATCCAGCGCACATACTCCGGCAACGGATCCCAGCCGTTTGGAGCTTGGCGACCTTGTTCGAAATCGCCTTGAACCAAGTTGGTACCGTCAAGCCAACGCTTCTCGATGTCGGGATCGCTGACGGATGATTGGGCACGTTCGACGCGACCGTAGAGCGCGTCCAACGCGGCTTTGACATAGACGTGCGGGATCTCACTGACCGTCTGGGTGCGTGCTTTCGCCTCGTGGATCGTGCGGGGTGGGTCCGCCGAGAAGTCCGTGACCAGAATCGTGAAGTCGTAAACATCGGTCGCATTCCCTTCGACACGCTCGACTTTTCCCCAAATGGCGATGTCCGCGCCAAAGTCGTCCCGCACAATTTTCTTCATCTGTGCCAGGGGCATCGCGGGGTGCGGATTCGTTTTCTTCCGCTCGGCCCAGGCCCGCACGTCTTGCATGGATTCGGGAATGACGAAGCCCCCTTCTCGTTCCAGCTTCTTCCAGACCATGTCGCCGACCATTTGGCCATAGCGGCCGTCGTCGAATCGAGATTCAAAGTCGAAGGGAATCACGACTCGTTGCGCCGCGGGTTTCTTGTTCGGCTCGTCGGCATGTGCGGAGGGGAGGACGATGATCGCCATGACGAGCATGAAGGCGCGAACCAACAAAAGTAACCCGAAGCGTAAGCGAGGGCGGGCGCTCCAGGGCGTTTCGAATTCGAAACTCATCGCCATGTGGAGCGTTCGCCCTCGCTGACGCTTCGGGTTACTTGCGAAATCCCGCTTACTTCTTTTCATCGCGAGCCTCCGCGGGTTGCGCCTTCGCGGCACTCTTGCCGGTCGCCAGGCGCTCGAAGTAGCGGCGATTCAGGTCTTCCCAGCCGCTGGGCGAGCTGTCCTGCATGCTGCCCAAGATATCTTTCTGGATTTCTGAGGGGACGTTGTTGGTCACGTCCTGCCGTAGTTCGAACTCACCGGCCAGATGCGATTTGATTGCGCTCAGTCCATCCAGCAACACGTCGCGCCGGCGCTGAGCACTTTGGTAGCGACCGCTGCGCAGGTCGACTTCGACGGCTCGCATTTGCTCGATCAACTTCTTGAGATCGGTGTGTTGGTGGTGCATGACCTGGAATTGCAGATCGACTCCCTCGGCCTTGTTGCGGAGATCGGCCTGTTTGCCGGCGAGCCGTTCGAGATCGCGCGGCGGCCGATTCGGAGCGGGGCCTTCGAGACCTTCGCCACCTTGACCACTCTCTTTGCCGCCGCCAGTGGCTCCGCCTGTGGGGTCTTTGCTGAGGTCTTTGACTTGGCCTTTGACGTATGGATCGGGCGTCAGTCGGCTGGGGGTCTTGCGTCCTCCCTTGCCGACCGCCGTATCGCCGACGAACTCGCCGCTCGATTTTCCCTGCCGGCCCTCGCCACTGCGACCACCGATCTCACTGGTGTTGGGCAGACGATTGCCGGTGACGCCGCGAGCACTCATGTTCGAGATCGGACCGTCCATCGCATCCCAGCCGGCTCCTTTGTCGATCGAATCGGCCCAACTGCTGGAAGCATCTTCCATCTCGTCGAACAGGTCTTCTTCCTCTTCCATCAAGTCGCCGACGAGGTCTTCCAACTCGCCGGGCAGTTCGGCCATCGGCGCTTCCTTCATCTCGTCGGTGAGCGGTTCTTCCTGGCTCCAGCGTTCACGGTCGGGCGTGTCGGGCAACCACTTCTCGATGTTGGTCGTCATCTCCTCGGCCATCTCCGCCCCCAGTTGTTCCAACGGAACGGCGATGTCGGCGGTCTTCATAGTGAGAGCATCGGCCGCCATCTTCAGCTCATTCTGAATCTCGACCAACTCTTGCATGAGACTTGGATTGGCGAAGTCCTGCTCCGGAAGTTTGCTGAGATCCGCGTGAGCTTCCGCCATGAATTGCGACCAATCGTCTTCGGCTTTCGCCAAATCTTTGAGGATCTGCTCTTCCGTTTCTGTGAAGTCCTCGACCGGAATTTTCGCCAGATTCTCGCTGGCCTCGATGACTTTCTTTTGCTGTTCGAGGAACTCGGCCAGCTTGTCTTTGAGGTCGCGGAGCTTCTGTTGCGTGTCGTCCGGCAAGTCGCCACTCCTACGGTCTTTCATCTCAGCAAGCGACTCGGCCGTCGCGGCACGCACGACATCCAGCAGACGCCGCAGCGTTTCGATGATCTGATTCTGAGTCGCGAGGAGCTGAGTCAATCCGGACTCGTCGGTCTTGGTTCCGTCAGCTCTTTCAGGCGATTCCATCAGCCGAGGGGCGCTAGCCCCCGGTTCGGACGTCGAATCCGAACGAGAACCGGACGCTAGCGCGTTCCGGCTGATCTCGTCAGGAAAACTAACCAGACTCGTCTGAGTAAGGGCTTCCGCCTGACGCACGGCGGCGAGCATCGGGCCGTTGGACAAGTTATTGAGGACTCGTCGCACCACTCGTCGCTCTTCGTCGTCATCCGGAGCGATGGCCTGGACCAGCTCGGTCGTCGTGGTTTGCACGTCGATTTGTTGAGTTCGGACTTGGCCGCGCATGCGCGCGTACGCGGCTTGGTTTCGCAGGTCGTCTAAGCCTGCGGCGGCGACACGAGCACGCAATTGGAGTTGCAGGATCCGCCAAATCTGAGCACGCACGGCATCGAGTTGCGTCAGCCGCTCGGCAGCGCGGGCCTCGGCAGAGACCAAACGCACGCGATGCCACTCCGACGCGGTTTCCTGCGGAGCGAGCGATGCGCCGAACACCTGCACGGCTCGCCCGTCGGTGGCGACGGCGCGCACGAACAACGATTGCCCCGGCTTGACCAGCGCGGCCGACAGTATCAACGCATGACTCAGCGTCGTCTCGGACAAGTTCCCCAAGCGATCCCATCGTTGCGACGTCGAGACCGCTTGTTCGATGCCGTTCTCCTCGACAACCACCTTCGTCTCCACTCGCACGGCGGCCAAGCCGTAGTCGTCGGCGGCACGCAGTGCGATCGCCAGCGATTGATCGGCAGCAGCCGTGCTGTCCGCCGGGGGCTTGAGCAGTTGGATCGACGGCGGCCGATCGCTGATCACTTCGATGCGATTGGGACGCGGCTCCGGGTCAGTGTAATCGGCCTGATTGAAGAGATGCACCGTATAGCTCGTGGACTTGTCGAGCAGCTTCTTGACCCGCAACGTGCGTCCGTCGGAAAGCACTTCGCCGTGGATCTTGCGGTCATCCACCATCAGAAATCCGCGTGCGATCGCCGTGGTCGCTCGCAGTTGCAAGTCGGCCGTCGCGAATTGCGGAGCCTTCAGGTCGGCATGTTTCTGATGAGCCGTTTCATTGGCTCGCCCCATGTACGCCGGAAACTCGTAGGTCACGTCCGCAGACTCGACCGTTGGTTTCTCAAACACACGCACCGTGAACTGTGGCGATTGAGAATCACCGATCTCGATACGGTACTGTATGGGCTGAAGCACGGCCGGAATCGCCGCGACGAAGCGGTCGTTCGTTTCGTTGGCCAGCAGACCTTGCTTCGTGGGTGACCCTTCCGCCGGGATCACCACCAGAGTGGCAGGATACGATCGGCGACTGGGGTTCTCGATGCGAGCGGAGATTTCCAGGCTTGTTCCTGCCAGCACCTCGGCGTTCCCTGGCGTCACATCGAGAATCTTCACCGCGCCTTCTTGCGGCACGAACTCCCAAGGCCGGAGCAGACGCCGAGTCACCGAACTGCCGGCGGGAGCCAGTTCCATCAAGACGACTCCAAGCAGACACACCGCAAACAGCAGTCCCAAGTGTTCCAGCAGATCGCGCGGAACTTGCACTCCCCGCACCAGCCGCTGCCAGCGCGTTCTGGCAACGGCCCGCGTTTCGAAAGGCACTGTCTCCAATCTCCGCATTGCGTCAGCGACAGCGGCGGCTCGAAATCCCGTCGAGTCCGGTTCCGACGCCGCCGCCAGTTGCACGACGTTGATCACGTCGTTGCCGAGCTCCGGCTGAGCGACCTCGAAGTGGCGGGCGGTGGCTTCCAGATTCCACTGCCGTCGCAGAATGCCGACGATCAACCACGCGGCTAGGGCGAGGGTCACTCCCAACCAGGCGAGCGATAGTGCCAGCAGTCCTCGCTGCCCGAATTGCAGCCAGACATCCAACAGGACGCAGGTGAAGAAAATGGCCAGCGCCATTGCTAGCAGCAGCGCCATCCGGCACGCGAACGACACCAACCACCACCGCTCGCTCGTACGCGAGAGCCGCTCGAAGATCGGCTGGGCGATGTCGGACAGTGGGCGTTGAGCAGTAGCCAGCATGGCTGATTCGCTTCAATGAGTGACCGCGTAAACCAAGACGTTGGTGCCGATGTCCAACGCATCCTTGTCGCTGTAGCCGTAGGCATAGGGATGTGGAAACTGCTCCCAACCGTTGCCGAGATCGAAGCGACTGTAAACCACCGCCAACCGGCCATCGAGAGAAATCCCCTCCAACATCGGACCGGGGATCGAACCAAAATCCTCAGCCACACGCGGCGTGTACTGCACCTGTTCGATTTCCGTGTGCGTGTGGTACAGCGGATGATCCAGCGGCAGAGCGGTCAGTCGATTCTCCGGAAAGACGCGAGCGATCTCGCGGCGGAAGGCGGAATCGAACGACAAGCGCCCGCAGCAGGCATCGGCCAGCAACATGCCGCCGGCTCGCAAGTAGTTCTTGAGCCGAGTCACTTCTTCGTCCGACCAGTGAAACTCATCGTGGCCCGTCATGTAGAGCAGCGGGTAGCCAGCCGTGCGCGGGTCGTTCAGACGCACGTTGGCCCGTTTGAATTTCACTTCCAGCGTCGAATTCTCCTTGGCGTACTTAAGCAAGTTGTGAACGCTCGACGGATCGGGATCCCAGTCCCCTTCGTGGATGAGCTGCGCGAACACGAAGTCATCTCGCGTGGGAGCCTGAGCCTCGTGGTAGACCTTGGTCGTGCTGAGGAACCGCGCGAGCTGGAAACTGCCCAGCAGATACGTGACGTAGTTGGCTCCGATTTGCCGAGCTTGATCGATCACCACGCGCAGTCCGCGCGGATGGTCGTGTCCGTCCCAACCGCAGGTCAGGTCCACCGGCGAGTAAATCACTCCCAACCGACAGCCGAGCGTGATCCCTTCCAGGCAAGGCGTCTCCGTGTATCGCGTACCGTCCGCCTTTTGATACGTGAAACCGCCGAGCTTGTAGTAAGCCGCGAACAACGGATCCTCCGGGTTGAGTTTGCGCAGCGGTCGCTCGGGAAAGAGCTGCGCGAGCGCCGCGCGGTACGACTCATCGAAGTCCTTCCAGCCACAACAGGCGTCGCCGATGATCGTGCCGCCGTCCAAGACGTAGCGCGTCAACTGAGCACGAACACGTTCATCGATCTCAAACTTGTTGTGGCCAGAGAACAGTAGCGCCGGCAGTTCGCGGGGATCAAACGAAAAATGCTCGAAGTCGGTTTCCACCGAGCGGTAGTGGATGCCGAGTTTTTCGTTCGTCCAATTCAGCAGACTTTGAATGTCTGACGGATCAGTCATCCAATCGCGATACGGAATTCTCTTGTTATCGCGAGTCACCCAACGCACGTCGCCCAGAGCCATCTTGCCGATGAGTGCTGGCGGTGCCGGCGGACGTTTCTTTTCAGTGCGTCGCAGGGGCGTCGCCGGAAGCGGGAGCGGCGGAAACGATTCACCCCCGGTGCGACTTTGAGGCTTCGCCGGCGGTGGCGGCCCGCACGTGACCGGCCCCTGAGCGTCGTCGGCCCAAGCCGATGCGACTTGGGGAAACGCCGACGGGAGACCTGCAGCCGCGACTCCGCCGACCACCTTGGTCACGAACTCGCGGCGTGTGACGGATCCACAACCGGTGATGTCTACTTGACGCTGTGACATCTCATGCCCTCCCGGAACTGCACCAAATCGCTCGTCATGTGCGGTCAGGCACGCCGTGACTCGCGAACATGCACACTAACCCGAAGCGCGAGCGAGGGCGGCCACTTCCAGAGACTTGCGATGAAACACCTGCCGAATGAGCATTCGCCCTCGCTCGCGCTTCGGGTTGTTTTGCTGAGCAACCTTTCCACGCCACGTTCGTTGATCGCTTCCGATCACCAAGCAAGCCATGTGCCGCGACAGATCAGGTGGCATACCAGTTGCTTCTCGACAAGAAATGAAACGGATCGAGGCCGAACATCATGAACCGACACCGTCGCCGTCATCGAGTCTGGCTCAGCCTGGCGGCAGCGCTCTCTGCGATCGCGTTGGGATTTGCGGGCAGAGCTGACGAGCCGGAACCGGTCAATCCGTTCGGCAAGAAAGCCAAGGTGCGCGAGGATGCTCGGCCGGGCTATCTAGAACTCTCGGATGGTGCCATCGTTCCGGGGGGCCTCTTCCTGACGCGCGAGACGCGGCTGCGGATCTACGACGCAGCGTTACAACGTCAGCGCGACGTGCCGTTGCCGGCCATTCGCAAAATCGAATGCTCGGTCGAAAAGGAATGGCTGGAGAAAGAGTGGAGATTCAAGGAAGCCGCCAATGATGAGAAGGTTTACACGGGTCGCAAATATCCGGCGCGCGAGTACCAGCACACGATCACGCTGACCGACGGACGAACCATCAAAGGTCCGCTCGCGGCGATTGTGTATGTCCAAGCCGACGCTGACCACGACGCCGAACGCTTCCTGCTCCACAAGCGGGACAAAGGCGAACTCGATCAAACGCTGAAGGCGCTGCTCTACGTCCGGAAGATTGAACTTGGCGAAGAAGCCTTGGCCGAAGGAAAGCAGCGAGCGGAAGAGCAGGCGAAGCAGAAGGCACGAACGAAGCAGTCCGACTGATAGCAGCTCCAAGCTCAATCGGTAGCTGAACTCGCCAGAGTTCAGGAACGTACGACAACAGGCGGAATTCTGGCGAATTCAGCTACGTCATAATGCGAACTTGGAACGACTGACGGACGATGGGCGGCCTCGCGATGTTTCATGTCACGCTGCAACAAGGTCACGCGGTGAGCACGATGTTGGGCGTCGCTGCGCTGGCGCTGGCAGCCGTCTGGTACTTCTATCGGCGGACGTTTCGCTGGCTGACCGGCCGCCAATGGTGGTGTTTGTTTGCGGCTCGCGCGACGGCGATCGTGATTGTCGTGCTGCTGCTGTTTCGGCCGGTCTTCAGTTGGGAACGCGAGGTCGTCGAGAAACGCTCGCTCGTTTTCGTGGTGGATTCGTCTGCCTCCATGAGCGTGGCGGATGATGCCACCGGAACGACCCGCTTCGAACAGGCTCGGCATCGCGTCCTCGAATGGTGGACGAGGCTGCGGGATGACTTCGATCTGAGCCTCGTCGAGTTTTCAGACGCGGCACATCCGCTGAAAAGCCCCGATGAGTTGGCCACCGTCCAACCCAAAGGCCAAGCCACGTCGTTGTCTCGCGCGCTGCAAGCCGCCACCAAGCAGGTTCGCGGGGGAAAAACCGAAGCCGTGATCCTCCTGTCCGACGGACAACATAACTCGGCTGGCAAGCCGCTGAAGGTTGCCAGTTCGTTGGGAACTGTCGTGCATTGTGTGGGTGTCGGGAGCAGCCTACGCGACGGCTCGTCCTGGCGCGATGTCCGTTTGACTGACCTCGTCTGCCCAGAGCAGCTCACGTTGAAGAACCGCGCGCGACTGACGGCCTACGTCGATGCGGTCGGCTGCGCCGATCGGCTCGTGAAAGTGACGCTCGAAGAAGACAAGCAGCAAGTCGCCGAGACGGAGCTGGTTCTCGATGCGACCGAGGGAGCCCAAGAGGTGGCGTTGGAATTCACGCCCGAGAAAAAGGGGCTGCATTCGTACTCGGCCCGCGTGCAGGTCATCACCGACGAGAAGATTCGCGAGAACAATCATCGCACGACGACCGCCTTGGTCTCCGATGCTCGGATTCGCGTGCTCTACATCGAAGGGACGCTGCGAGCCGAATACGGAGCGCTCGTCGGCATGTTCCTGTCGAAAGACCCGAACGTCGAATTCTGCGCTTTGGTGCAGACTCGCCCCAGCGTGTTCGCTCAGCGCAGCAACATCGAACGACTGGCTCTGACGACGATCCCCAGCGAGGCCGAGACGCTGAATCAGTTCAACGTCTTCCTGCTGGGGGACATCGACAGCGGCTATCTCAAGCCGCAGCACATGGAACTTATTCGCCAGCGAGTCAGCGACGGCGCGGGGTTGCTGATGATGGGGGGCTATCACAGCCTGGGGCCGGGCGGGTATGCGGGGACGCCGTTGGAAGAGGTGTTGCCGGTGCTTGTCGGTGGCCGTGAGATTGGACAAGTCACTGAGCCCTTCTTGCCGATGCTGACGCCGGACGGTCGCAGGCATCCA
>CAYSHJ010000780.1:0-3457 GCA_964430385.1 uncultured Planctomycetaceae bacterium | reverse complement strand
GGGAGGTTGATCGTCTTGCCCCAATTAAACCCGATGAAACCGCTGTATCGCCGTCTGAGCGAAGTCGGACTGAGTCGAGACTTCATCAAGAAAACGGCTCTGCCAAGCTGGTGGGAAGATGAGATCGCCTCGAATCCCGCTGGCTACGCTCAGGGTCTGTTGCTGTTATCGCGGCATGTGGGTTTGGACCTGCGGTCGCTGCAAGAGGATTCGAGTCCGTTGCGTTTGCGGGACTTCGGAAGCTGCAAGTTCAAGAAACGAGCCGATGAGGAACGGAACGGGGACAGGTCCAGTTTCGTCACCTCGTTCACTGATTACTTGCCTTGGCCCCGTTTCCGCCTCCCGCCTCCCGAAATTACTTTCCGCGGCGATTCTCGGCGACCCAATCCAGAACCTTTTCCACCAAAGTAGTCATGACCCGCTCTGGTGAGTCGTCAGTGCCGCAGGCGGCAATCGACTCACCGAAGAGACGATTTGCAAGATTTCCCGCACTGATCCCGATCTGTTCGCCTACTTCTTTCGGGATGTTCGACTTGCAGGCATTCGGGACTGACAGTGCCAATGGAACGCGAAACGGGGTCAGGTCCAGTTTCGTGAGTTCGTTCGCAAGCAACTGGGCCTGACCCGTTTTTTGTGTCACCGCTGGGCGAAATGGGTTGCGAGACTTACTTGAGGCCCCACCTCGACCGCTTTATTGGGATCGCCGAGCAAACGTCGCAAGTCCTGGGCGCGGTATGTCCCCGTGCGGCGATAGTGCGCAATCATTTCACGAACCCATTCCGGCGGAGATGCCTGTTGCATCTGCTCTTCAAACGCGCGTCAAAGGTCGGCTGTTGTCCGGTCAGACATGAGAGAAGCCATCGTAAGCCACCGCTGCATCCAGTGATTTGTGACGTACCCAGCGAAATTGACGGTCAGTCGTGATCACGGCGATTTCAATCGGCCCACCGCAAACCGGGGCCATGTGTGAGAATTTCATCGTCTTGATCGTAGCGTAGATTGAGGCATGAACCCAGTCGATGGCTTCGCGGATCGGTAACTCCTCAGGCTGGCCAAGCGAGTAGGGTTGCACCAACTGAAATAATTCCGCGGGGGTTCCAGTCCAACTCCATGTCCTCATCCAGAGTCCGCTGCGACAGGGCCACCAAGTCTTGTGTGCGCTGAAGTTGAACGGAAAATACTTTTGAGTATTCGCCCCAAAAGAACAGATTCCATCGTTCCGCAATTTCGGCCATCGAAGCTGCGGATTGCCGACTCAGGTCGTCTGCGAACTGTGTGATCAACGTGCGATAACTCGTCCCCGGAAGCGATCCGAGTCCCCACATTGTCATCCCCAGTGTTCCCTCACTGCCAACCTGGAACACCTTCTGGGCAAAATTGAAATGATGTTCGCGCCCACCAGGCTGCGATCCGGGTGCCGCGACAAACATCGTGGTTGTGCTATCCGCACCAAGGATGACTCCCTCGGAGGACAAATAGCACGCGGCGATCGTCATGACGAATCCTTGTCAGCCGAGGGTCACGGTTCGACAGGCAGCATTCCGCGGGAATGGGAAATGAATTTCATTCAAGGCTGCGGATTATAGACAGTCAGGGGAGGAAACGGTGACAGGTCCAGTTGATTGGCCAGTTGATTGGCAACGGGCGTCCATGCAAAACTATCGACGATGGATGCCCATTAGAAACTGGACCTGTCCACCATGTCCGAATCTATTGTCGAACTTCTTGAGCACGCCGTCTCAGGAAGCGAGAACCGAAACCCATACGGTACTTCTCCATCGCATCCGCCGTCTTTTCAAGCTCAGCGGCAAACTTTTCGCCGGAATTCAGTCGTCCCAAGGCCTCTTCCTCCAAGACGCGCGCCTTCGCGATTGTCCGCGCATCATCCTCGGAATCGCAGGTGAGCCAGACGTCGTCGAATTCAGAGATCAAGACTTGCCAAGGTCCATTGGGAAGTTCACGAACCTTTAAGGGCAATCGTCGAGGATAGATGCATAATTCCTCGGTGATCAGATTGCCGAGGCGCTTTCCGCGATAGCGTTTTGGTTCTCGACTCGGATTGCGATCACGCAACGCGACTGCGTCCTCGGCAATCGGATCCGTGCCAGTGATGACCTTGATCTCGGATGGCGAGACCAAGCATTCAGGGATTTCGGTCAGAGCTGCGTAGACAATTCGGTAGGCCTCATTCAGCTTCTCTGCGCTCACTGACGAGGTGGCAACATAAAGATTCCAAAGACCCTCTTCGGTACGCTTGACCCAGAATGCCACTGTGACCTCGAATTGGTCACGAATCAGTTGGCGAATCAAGGCATCCCCGTCCTCGATCTTGTTTTCTACCAGTAAGTCCGTATCCATCGCAGCACTCCGTATGGTTCATCAGCGATCGCGGCGTAAAGCTTCTTGGCGTCTTCTTCCGTTTTCACCTCGTACCGACTCGTGACGGCCCACTTTTCCGCTGTGGCCCAATTGGCCGCGAATTCTCCGCCGGCCGCGGCACTGGCCTTCAGATTTGCGTTGAGCTGATCCGTCAGACCAGCCAATGAAACAAGTTTGCCAAATTCGTGCGTCAGGCAACCTCTCGCTTCCCACTTCTCCTCGAACACCCACGCGGTGTGGATCATGCGGGCGAGGACGCACGACTTCAGCGCGCATTCGACCGCGTATCCGGCCGCATAGTAGGAAAACTCCCAACGGTTGCCGTCGATGAGCGTGTTGGCGTCCTTGAGCCGCTCCTCGGCCATTTTCTGTAGCTCTGCTTGGTTCACCGCAGCCCCTCACTGCCGACCGTCGCGCGCCCGGTCGCCACAAACCCGTTCAGAGACATGATACTTCGTTGGACTACCCGCGCCCACCACCCGGCAAACCAAGCAATCTGGCAGTATTTCCGAACTCGGCCCGCACACGCTCGCAAACCCGTGGCACGAGAGAACGCAGCGTTGAGTGATCCGAGAGGTAGCGTTCGACATCCAGCGGATTCGGAATCGCGACGTCGGGACCAACGTCCAGTTCGGAGTTGGCGACGACGCTCTTGCCGTCACTGCGAATGGCCACGCTCCTGGCGTCGGCAAGAATCCCGATGCTCGTCTTGACTAGGTCTCTGACACCGAAGCTCGGATCCAGGTCGCCAGCGGCGAGCAGACAGCGGCATTCGAGCAACTCCGCAGCGGCCGATCGGCCAGAGGCGGACCACGACGCTCGGTGACGTGCGGACCAGCGGCTCAGACACTTCTGCCGCTCGACCCGGCCTTGGATCAACGCGAACACCTTGCTCCATCGCATGGCCTTCCCCCTCCATGAGGACTCACGAGAACGTCCGCGGCCATCCTAACGCCAACAGCAATGTCGCGACACTCGCTCACAGGGACACATCAGATTTGGGCCGCGAGCGGTCGAATACGACAGCGCAATTCTTGCGTTCCGGTCCCCTCTCCACCGCATCGGGGGGAGAGGGCTA
>CAYSHJ010000779.1:0-3380 GCA_964430385.1 uncultured Planctomycetaceae bacterium | reverse complement strand
AGGGCTTGCCATCGCGACCAAAGGTGAATTCGGTCGCGCACCGCGAGCAGTCCAGATCGCCAAAGATCAACATCGCCCCCGCACAGTCACGATGCGGAGCCAGCCCCAGCGACAACGCATACTCGATCGCTCCTTCAACCAGCTTGCGGACATGCTCCGGAGCCACATCAATCCACGGACCACTTCTCTCGAACAGACCGGTGAGCCGCTGCGCGGCGATATGATCCGGTTCCGTATGGGCAAGCACGTTCTTGATTCCCAGACAATACACATCCAACAAGAACACGACGTAGGCGGTCATCCCGCCCAGCCCGCGCCGTACCAGCAAGGCTTCTCCTATTCCGTGTTCTCGCAACTGTGTCGAAACTCGCGCCTGCACGACCGGCCAACGCTGAGCTACTTCCATCTGTCCGCGCATCCCCGACGACCGCACGCGAGCCACCACCCGCTGCTCATCCTTCCGCTTCGCCTTCTTCGCCTCCAACTTCTTCTGCCGCCGCTGTTCGTCGCGAGCCATTCTGTCACCTCCGTGCGTGCGTGAGTGGTTGCCTGATCAGACTTCAAACGCCGCGACATAAGATACCAAGCGCGTCACGATTGTCACTTCATCGGAAACCTGAGCTGCACCATCTCCTTCGCGTTGCCATGAAAGTCGCCAAAGTGATACTCGTTGGTGAACTCCCACCGAGTCACATCGGCGCAAGTCGACTGCCGCTTCATGAACGCAAGCGGCTTGTCATCCAGCGGCCGATCCATCGCCAGGAAATGCACAAACTGATATTCGCTCACGGTCGGCACTCGCTTTACTGCTCGTTGATTCAATGAAGGACGCTGCGCAACGGAAGCGTCTCACAACTCCACTCGGGATCCCAGAGTGGCCATCAAATCTCCTCGACCTTCCGCAACTCTTCGACTTCGAGGATTTGATGCCAAGAGTAGCAGTTCGTTGGGCAGGTGTTTAGAAAAGCCGTCGGTTCGCTTCTCGATCATGGTGCTCGCAAAACACGAGCAAGACGAGGGCAATGAAGGGTTCGCATGACATCGTTCGACAAGAAGTCGCTCACCGAGCGGGATATTTGCAGCAAGTTCATCAACCCCGCGTTGGAGGTGGCCGGTTGGGATTTGATGCACCAGATTCGCGAGCAGTATTTCTTCACCGATGACCAAGATCACGAATCGGCGAGTCGATAATTCCTACGAGATTTACCTTTGCCTGAAACAAGCGGTCAGCGGCACCGAGGACGAGAAGAACGTCTACAAGCAATTCTCTCCCGACTTTTTCGATTTGATCGTCGTGGACGAATGCCATCGCGATAGCGCCGAAGGTAAAGCGGAACTCAACTTCCTTGCCAATTGCCAGATTCCTTGTTGTAGGGTAGATTCCTTGTATGAGCATTTCATCGAAACTCACGACCAAGAATCAGACAACGATCCCGAAGGCGGTGGTCGAAGCTTTGCAGATCAAGCCGTCCTCCCTGCTGCTCTATGAAATTGAACCGGACGGTCGAGTCGTGCTGAGTGCAAAGGCGGCCACGTTTGCCGAACTGGCGGACACGTTTCACGCAAAGAAGCCGAGGAAGCCGGCGTCGTTGGAGCAGATCAAGGCGACTGTTCGGTCTGGTGCTGTCCGTCGCTTCAAGAAGGCTCGACGATGATTGGGCTCGATACCAATGTCTTAGTTCGGTATCTGACACGCGACGATGAGGCCCAGTACCGGGCCACCATGAAGCTGTTGTCTCGGAAGGGTGCGACGTTCTTCGTCCCCGACCTTGTCCTTATTGAGACGGACTGGGTTCTCAGCACACTTTACGATTGGTCGCGAGACGAAATCGCCGATGCTTTTGCCCGGTTGTTGCAGGTTCACAACCTGCAATTCGAGGACGAGGACCAGATCCGCCGGTCCCTCGGTGCGGTCCGTCGGGGTGCGGATCTGTCTGACGAGCTCTTGGTGAGCAAGTGCCGTGAGCACGACTGCCACGAGTTTGCGACTTTCGATGCGGCGGTCGTCAAGCGGCATCCCAAGTTCGCAATTCTGCCCCGCGGGTAAGCCTTAAACGGGAGGGCGTGGCTCCCGCCGAGCCGCGGTTCGACATTGACAACTCGATCCCAAACACTCCCGTTCACAACACTTTGAAGCCAGACCACGATGCTGAACTCCGCGACGATCAAGGAAAAGCTGCTGACCGAGTGCAACCTGCACACGATCGTCCGGCTGCCGAACGGCGTCTTCAGTCCTTACACAGGCATCAAGACGAACCTGCTGTTCTTCACCAAGGGGGAGCCGACCAAAGAGATTTGGTTCTACGAGCACCCCTATCCGCCGGGAGCCAAGTCCTACGACAAGACGAAGCCGATCCGCATCGAGACGCCTCAAGCCTGGAAGGTGCCGGTCGAGCAAGTCTAAGCCGCTGGCTACAACCTCGACATCAAGAACTCGCACGACACCAGCGTCGCACACACCGACCCCGACGAGTTGCTCGCGGACTACCAACTCCTGATGACCGACCTGCAACAAACACGTGACCGGTCGAAACAAGAACTCGCCGCTGCCTTCGCAGCGTCGGCGAAAGAACGTCGTGATTTGCGATAGTCACAGTTCGTCATGCATCGTTAAACGTGGGGGGGCATGCATTCATGACCGGTCCTAAAATGGCATTGGGCCACTTGAGGGACCAAGGAACGGAAACATGACCGTCGGGACAAAGTCCGAGAATCGATCTTCCCCCTGGAAGGCCGTGTGCAGCGGTCACGATGCCGCATTGCAGGCGATTCCTGAGGCCAGCGTTTCCCTCGATGCGAACGGCGGCATCGTGTTCGAGCGACGCGAGCAGGACATTGCCGAAGTCTTGTACACCTGGGACGACAGCACCGCGGAGTACCAGCGGTTTCAAGGCTGCGAATTGGTCGAACGTTCCTCGCTCTAAGCTCCTTGGTGTCCTGAGACAAGGGGATCGGGCGTGGGAATCGAAATCGAAACGATCGCCGCTGTCCGAGCAAAAGCGGATCGTGTCGAGGGTGACCGAGCTGCTGTCGCTGTGCGACGCCTTGGAAGCCAAGCTGACGCAGGCCGAGTCCGCCAGCACCCAACTCCTCTCCGCCGCCGTCGCGCACTTGCTGACGAGCGTCAGCGTTTGAGAGTTGGTAGTGGAAGACACAGCCGTAAGTTGTTGTTCCAGTAGAGCGTTATCAAAGAGAATGCGATTCCAGTGCCATTTTAACCAACTGGCAGCCATTAAAATTTTCGGCCTGGTTCATGTTGGGTAGCAGGTGGTGACCAGATTGGGGTGTGAAAAATGTCTGTTTCCGTGAAGCTTGGTTGGGTCTCAATCCAATTTCAGTTTCAGGGAGGAAACAGACATGGACGATTCTCAATTGCCGGT
>CAYSHJ010000778.1:0-4437 GCA_964430385.1 uncultured Planctomycetaceae bacterium | reverse complement strand
CCGATCGCCGGAGCATATGCCGCGATCCGCCTAGTTCTGCCGATTGCTCCGGATTGGGTCTTGCGCGGGATCGGTTCCATCTCACTGATCACGGCCTTGTACGCGGCGAGCATGGCGTTGGTTCAGCGGGACTCTCGGCGGTTCTTTTGCTTTCTGTTCTTAAGCCATTCCGCGTTGGTGTTGGCGGGATTGGAATTGGTGACATCGATCAGTCTGACCGGCGCGTTGTGTGCGTGGTTGTCTGTCGCGCTGTCGCTGGGTGGATTTGGTCTGACGTTGCGCGCTTTGGAAGCTCGCCGCGGACGCTTGATTCTGACCGAATACCAAGGTCTTTATGCGCACACACCGACGCTGGCTGTCTGCTTCATACTGACCGGTCTGGCGAGCGTCGGGTTTCCCGGCACTGCAGGATTTGTGGGAACCGAGCTGCTCGTGGACGGTGCTGTGGAGCAGAATCCGACGCTCGGCATCGCGGTCGTGTTCGCAGCGGCGCTCAACAGCATCGCGATCGTACAGGCGTACTTTCGTCTGTTCACCGGAACGGTTCACGTTTCCACAGTGGACCTGAGCATCACCGGTCGCGAACGGTTCGCGGTCCTCACGCTGGCGGTGTTACTTCTGATCGGCGGCCTGTTCCCGCAACCGGCCGTGATGTCGCGACATCATGCCGCCCAGGAGTTGTTAGACCAACGAGCGGCTTTCGATCCCGATTTGGACAGCTCCCCAGAACCGTAGTCGTCAAATAGCACCAATGTTACGGCGGCGGCCTCGCGCCGACGTCCCGATCACGGCGGGCGACGCCGTCGAACCCCGCCGCGAATTTATCGAGAAGCACGCACTCGACGTCAAAGACTTGGACGTGTGAGTGTTTGAGCATTTCTTCACACGCCGTAGACTGCTGCCGCGAACCGGAACAACGAACCGAGTGGTGGCACAGCGATGGCGAAGAAGAAAGCGACGCGAACGACGATCGCCTCCGAGGAGGCACCCACGAGCAGCGGCAAGCGGCCGATTGAGTCGTACACGCATGGGGACAAGCAGCGGGTCAACAATCCGCCAGTCGAGTTGGTCACGCCGATCACCGATCCGCCGGAGCCGCCCAGGCAGAGGTATGCCTTCGATCCGCATCTCGATCCGGCCTTGCAGTTCGATTCGCAAGGCTCCGAGGTTGAACGGGTGCTGAATGAAGGGCTGGCCGACACACGCGTCGATGTGTCCGCCAGCGATGCCGTGCGGACGAATGGGCATCACGCGGCATCGTCCGAGGCGAGCTCCATCTCCGGTTCCCTCTCCCCCGCATCGGGGGAGAGGGAGAAAAAGGAGGGGCTGGCGGGGAAGGTGCAGATGATTTACCTCGACCCGCCGCTCGAACAACGCCAGGTCGAACAAGCCTGGGACGGGGCGCGCACGCTCTCGCCCAAGCCGGAGGTGCTGCTCTTCGCCGCTTTCCAATTCGACCCCGAAGCGGCCAAGACACCGGCCTGTGGCAAGCCGAGGTTCACGGCTTCGATTACTACAACCCAAAGACCGGCAAGATCGAATCAGGCGACACCGAGCGGATCGCCCTGTGGCTGTTGGACCCCGACTACGACGGCCGCAGCCTGTTCCCGCGCCAAGTCTTCTTCCCGATGTCCAGCGACAAAGACGGCTGGGCACGACTGGCCAAAAACCTGAAAGCGGAGATCGACGAAGAACTGATCGAGATGTACCGCAGCACGGTTTCGATCCCGTTTGAGTTGGGCAAGCATCGCCGCGTGGCCGGGAAGATCGTGGACGATCGCGGGATCGAGAGCTTGAAGGTCGTGACGATCGAATGAAGAATTGAAAGACGAGGTGTGTCGTGTTCGTTTCACGAATAGTCCTGAAGAACTGGCGAAACTTTCCCAAAGTGGATGTACCACTGCTGCCAAGGATGTTCTTTGTCGGAGCCAACGCGTCCGGCAAATCAAATCTGTTGGATGTCTTCCGGTTCTTGCGAGACATCTCGAAACCGGGCGGTGGCCTGCAATTCGCGATCAACGAACGTGGCGGGTTGTCGCCGATCCGGTGTCTTGCGGCGCGTCGATACCCCGATGTCGAAATTGCGGTAGAACTGTCCGAGGACGTCGAGTCGGAACCAACATGGCGATACGCGATTGGCATCAAACAGCAACCGCGCGGAGATCGCAAACCATTCCTGGCCTACGAACGGGTTTGGAAAAACGGCCAGCAAATTCTCGAACGACCCGAAGTTGCGGACGTGAAGGATGTGCTACGCCTGACGCAGACTCACCTGGAACAGATCAATGCGAACGCCGACTTCCGCGAGATCGTTGAATTCTTCGAAGGCGTAACCTACCTACATCTGGTGCCGCAACTCGTTCGTTTCTCACGTGAGTTTTCGGGGCCAGGTCCAACGGGCGATCCTTTTGGTCGAAGTTTTCTGGAACGGATTGGGCGAGTGTCCGAGCGGATTCGGCGGTCTCGACTCAAGCTCATTGAAAAGGCGCTGACACTTGCCGTCCCACAACTGAAAGAGCTGACTTTCATCACAGACAACGCAGAAGGCGGTATTCCTCACTTGGAAGCGCTCTACGAACATTGGCGGCCTCATGGGGTGAAGCAACGCGAGCGCGAATTCTCGGACGGCACATTGCGGTTGCTGGGATTCCTCTGGGCGTTGCTCGAAGGTGATTCGCTGTTGCTTCTGGAAGAGCCGGAGTTGTCGCTCAACGCTGCGATCGTGCGCGAACTCGCCCCGATGATTTACCGCTTGCAACGCAAACGCGGCCGGCAGGTTCTCGCGACGACACACAGTGCGGACTTGCTGAGCGATCGTGGAATCGCCCCTGAAGAAGTTCTCTTGCTCGCGCCGGACAAGGAAGGCACTGAAGTGAAGTTGGCTGCCAACATCGAAGAAGTGTGCGTGCTGCTCGAAGCCGGGCAGACAGTGGCCGACGCCGTCTTGCCCCGTACCAGTCCCAGCAACGCCCGGCAGTTGAGTCTGTTCGAATGACCGAAACCATTGACATCAATCTGGCCGTTGAAGATGTCCTCAGTGAGGAAACGCTGCGGAAACTGCTCGCAGTTTCCGGACGGCATTTCACGATCCTCCAGTGCTATCGGCGTGGTGGATACGGATATCTGAAAACGCAGGTTGCCGGATTCAATCAGGCGTCGCGCATCACTCCATTCCTGTTGCTCACGGACCTCGATACCGAGGACTGTGCTCCGTCCTTGATCGCGGATTGGTTGCCATCGACGCGGCACAGCAATTTCTTGTTTCGTGTCGCCGTTCGTGAGGTCGAGTCTTGGCTGTTAGCCGACCAAAAGGGATTGGCCGGTTTTCTATCTGTTTCGCAAGCGGTGATGCCGAGAGACCCCGAGACGCTGGCCGATCCGAAACGGGAACTCGTTTCTTTGGCGAAAAGATCGCGACGTCGGGAAATCCGCGAAGCGATCGTTCCGCGACCAAAAACAACCGCGAAGCAAGGCCCTGATTACAACGGCTGCCTCAGTCGGTTTGTCTCCGAACACTGGAATCCGCATGTTGCAAAAACGAGTTCCGACAGCCTCCGCCGCATCCTCAAACGTCTCAATGAATTCAAACCGATTTAACGGTTCCATGACCGAGCACAACACACACATTCCGCATCCGATTGTGAACTCGCCGTTCGTGGAGCCGACCACGTTCTGGCAGCACGAATCAGTCGGTTGGACGTTCTCGCAAGAGCTGCCGCGGCGGCCAGTGGGCGTTGCGAATCCAAACGCTGGCTGACATGTGGGGCGATACACGATGCCGGAGGCCGACTTCTCCGAGTTCTTTTCTTTCCCCGATGGAAAAGAAGGCGACTTCGGCCGCTGGGCCACGGATTTGTCCTTCAACACGACGGCCGGATGCGCTTGCCGCAACGGCGTCAGGTGGTCGATGTCGAGAATGAATTGACTCATAGTCGGTTCGGGTCCGCATCGACCTGCCGACGGTATTCCCGCATGTTTTCCAGAACCTCATCCCTGTCGGGATGGTCCCGCGACCATGACGGCGAACTGACATCGTTGCTGCTTTCGCTCGCTCGGGGCAGAGTCAGGATGAAAGTCAGTCCGACTCTTTCACGTTGGTCGCACTGCAAGTCGCCACCGAGATCTCGCGCGAGGCGGCGGGCTAAGCTCAGCCCCAGTCCGATTCCGGGCGCGGTCTCGGCGGCTTGAGCGGACGACTTGCCGAACGGCTCGAAGAGCTGCCGTCGCGCGGTCGGTGACAACCCAGGACCGAAGTCGCGGACTCGAATCGTCACGAGCGCGTCGGTCGCATCGGCCTCCACCGTGATGCGCGATTCTGTTGCGTCGCTGGCGTACTTGCAGGCGTTGTCGATGAGGTTGAACAAGACCTGTTCGACCGCCATCGCGTTGGTCGTCAGCCGGGCACCGCACCACTGCTCGAAGATGTCGAGGATCAGC
>CAYSHJ010000777.1:0-2838 GCA_964430385.1 uncultured Planctomycetaceae bacterium | reverse complement strand
AGCGAGGGCCCAGACGGATGGAACTGGCACGACTACCCCGTTGATTTTCCGGCGACCGAACCCACTGTCGACACAGAACGCAAGCCGCGGCGAAATCGTGCCCTCCCCAACAAAACTCGATGACCCCTTCCTGATTTTTCGATGAAAGGAGACCGCATGGACCCCCAGGCTGCCTGGGACCAATTGCTCGGTGCCTACGCGGCCGGCGATTGGGATGTTTTGGAAGAACGAGCCACCGACCTCATCGCGTGGCTCGATCGCGGCGGCTTTCCGCCGACGATCCTCCGTCAACCCGACATTGATCCCGATTGGAACCGTGCGCTCGCACGGGCCGGCTGTGCCCACGCACTGAGCGTGCTGAACGACGAATGGCGTGTGGAGCAATCGGCGTTTCCACCGTGATCTTTCCTGAAGAAACCATCGCCCTTTACACGTTTCATTTCCCTTGATGAAAGGATGGTCTTTCCCATGGCTGTCAAAAACAGTCCCCAGAAGCCGCCGGCTGCTGCGCACGAAAATGACAAGCAACGGCCGGCCCACGAAATCCGCCTCGGTCGCATCAAGGCCACGATCTGGGCCAACCAGAACGACAACGGGACGTGGTACAACGTCACCCTGTCCCGCAATTACAAGGATGGCGATGAATGGAAATCGTCGGCAAGCTTTGGCCGCGATGAGTTGCTCACGGTCGCCAAGGCCGCGGACATGGCCAATACCTGGATTCACGGTGAGAGCCAAGGTCCGTCCGCGACCAGCAGCGACGGAGAGGAGGAGATTCCTTATTAGCCGAGTTGGCCGAATGAAAGGTTCCCGAACCGCCTTGGGCAAGGATGCCCAGGGACGTATTCGCGTCAGGTTCCGGCATTAAGCTTCTCGTTCCCATCCGCAATTCAGCCGATCGTGTCACAAGCAAAGGTGCTTTGACGATGCGGTCCACGTGTCAAATGCTGTGCCTCCCCGGTTCTCAACCCAGAGATTACCTTGCGCGCGTCGTTTGGCTCGACGTTGCCTCGATCGACTTGCGCGCGTTCGATACTCCGGTCGAGCAGACCTACGCGCGCAAAACGACAGCAACGTGAGCGGAGAATTGGTGGGAAGGGTCCCGCATGAGCAACGCAAGATTTACGACACCGCCCAATCTGGACGCGGCAATGGCGGGCATAAGTTTGGCGAAGATTTCGACGACAATAATCGCTGGGCGATAATCGAATACCTAAAAACGCCGTAATCGAATCGAGTCCGGCAAGTCGCAGGCCTGCGGTCTTATTACTTATTAAAGGGAGTTCTCTTGAGAAATTTGAGAAATCATTGATTGCGTACACTATCGGGTGCAGGTCGTGTGCGGCAATGCCTAGTGCCACAAAGCCAAAACGGCCTTTCACGAAAACTGGAAATCACTTATCTTGCCTGAAATCTCGATTTTGAGGCAAGGAGATCGACCAATGCCAGGGACGGCCGCGAAGATTGTTATTAGTGAAAAACAACAGAAACTGCTGCAAGAATTCAGCAAGTCCCGCACCGTCGGCAAGTGCGTCGCACAGCGGGCGATGATCATCTTACTGGGCTTCGCTGGGCTGTTCAACGAGCAGATCGCGCTCCAGGTCGGCCTCAACCGGATGCAAGTGGGAATTTGGCGCCAGCGTTGGCGGGATGCCTGGAATGCATTGTGCGTGTGGGAATGTGCCGAACCGCACCGGTTACGCGAGGCAATCCTCGACGTGCTCGCCGATGCGCCGCGACCAGGCACCCCGGCGACGTTCACCGCCGAGCAGGTGTCGCAGATCGTGGCGTTGGCGTGCGAGCCGCCGAGATTGTCGGGCCGGCCAATCGATCACTGGACACACCGCGAACTACGCGACGAGGCGATCAAGCGGCAGATCGTGGAGAATATTTCCGTTTCGCAGGTCGGTCGCTTTCTTCGGCAGGCAGCCGTTCAGCCGCACCGAAAGAAAATGTGGCTGAACACGAAGGAGAAGGACCCGCAGAAATTCCAGGCCGAGGTCGAAAACGTCTGCCGAACCTATCTCGAAGCCCCGGCGAAGGCTGCGGACGGCGTCCACACGGTGAGCGTAGACGAGGCAACTTCGTTGCAAGCCTTGGAGCGTATTGCTCCCGACAAACCGGCCCAACCCGACAGCGTGCTGAAGCAGGAATTCGAATATACTCGGCACGGGACGACAACGCTGACCGCCGGCCTGGACGTGGTGACGGGGAAGATCGTCTGCCCAACGCTGGAGCAGACGCGCACCGAACCGGAGTTCGTCGCCCACATCGCCCGGACCGTCGACACCGATCCCGAGGCGGACTGGACATTCGTGGTCGACTGCCTCAACACGCACATGTCGGAAAGCCTGGTGCATTTCGTCGCCGACCGCTGCGATTTGGACACGGAACTGGGAAAAAAAACAAAAGCGGCATCCTCGAATCGATGGCCACCCGCAAGGAATTCCTTGCCGAGGTCACCCATCGAATTCGATTCGTCTACTTGCCCAAGCACAGTTCTTGGCTAAACCAGATCGAGATCATTTTCGGAATCATCCACCGCAAACTGCTGCGGAGCGGAAACTTCACGTCGGTGGCCAACCTGGAAGACCAGTTGCGGCAATTTATGGAATACTACAACCAAACGATGGCTCACCCGTTTGCATGGACGTACACGGGAAAGCCTATGCAAAAGCGGCACCGAGCGAGCTTCGTCGCTCCGCATCGCCAAATCAAATTGGGCAAAAGCCAAAAGCTCGCTAAAGCGAACATCTCATGCAGGGCGGTTTGAGAGTTGTGGCACTAGTGCCACAAAGCCAAAACGGCCTTTCACGAAAACTGGAAATCACTTATCTT
>CAYSHJ010000776.1:0-5233 GCA_964430385.1 uncultured Planctomycetaceae bacterium | reverse complement strand
ACGACCAACCGCTGCTCAAAACCGTCGCCTACAAGTTCCCTCAAAAACGATTCACCGAATAACCAACAACCCCGACCTAAAGGTCGTGTCACTTGCCAAGCACGCAACGTTTCACTGACCTAAAGGTTCTGTCACCTGCCCACTAGTTGCTGGTTGCAAGTTGCTGGTCGGGTGCGGCTTCGGCAGGTGGCAGCAACCAGATTTCGCCGAATTCGGCGGATTGTTCGGCGCGAAAGCTGTGATGACGCAGGAGTTCCAGAATCGCCAAAAAGATGCCGATGATGCGGCTGCGTCGCGAAGCGTTGTCAAACAGCGCCGTGAATGCCACTTGGCCGTCGGTACGAACCTTGTTTCCGATTTGCTCGACAAAGGTTGAGATCGGCGTGTCGTCGTAGCGGATTTTCGATTCTTCGTCGATGACTCTGCGTTCGAGGATGCGGCTGAGTGCGCTGACTAAGTCCCACAGCTCGACGTCTTTGATGCGATCGGAAGTGGGATCGCGGCCGCTGTCGGGGCGCTCGTTGGTCAGACGCGGGTAACGTTCCTGCCACTCGGCGGCTCGCTCCTCGAGGGCCTTCGCGGCCTCCTTGAATTTTTTGTATTGCAGCAATCGCTGGATCAGGCCGCTGCGCGGGTCTTCGTCCGCGTCGACCGGAACCTCTTCCTCTTCCGAGCTAGGAAGCACCATGCGACTTTTGATCTCGATCAACGTGCTGGCCATGACCACGAAGTCGCCCGCGAGATCGAGATCGAGAAACTGCAACGCGATCAGATGCCGCTGAAATTGGGTGGCGATCTCTGCGATGGGCAGCTTCCGCAAATCAAGCTCATTCCGCCGGACCAAGAACAATAACAGGTCCATTGGTCCGGAATAGCGATCGAGTTCGATGCGCATGAGGAGGAGTCGAATTCCAGGGGTCGGGGGTCAGGGATCAAAGGCCAGGGGACGGGGCAGTGTCTGGGGGGCGCGGTTGAGTGTCCAGAGAGTTTGTGCCGATGGTGACAGATGCAGACTGCGGGCCTGAGGCTTGCGGGAAGTCCAGAGTCAATCTCCACCAGGCAGACGAGCTGGCTGGGGTCGACTCATACAGTCGAAGCCAGCGGCTCAACCGGGGGCGTTGGCAGGGTGGGCACGGCAGCGGGTGAAGTGACAGTGACAGAACCAACTGCGGAGAGTGTGTTGCTGACCGGCGTCTGCGAATCCGGGCGTTCGAGCAGCATGATCTTTTGCCAGATGTTGCGGGACATGCCGCTGGTCAGAGAGGTGATTTCGTTGACGGCGGCCAAGACCACGGAATCGGGAAACTCTTGGACATAGATCGCGGCCGTCTTGCTGATCAGCGACAGCAGCTCGCAGCTATAGTCCAAATAGCGTCCGAGTTGGAACGGCGTCATGGTGCGACGTGGCGAGGATGCGGTCGGCTGACCTCCGTGCAGCAGCCGCTCGGGGTCTTTCGTGAGCTGGTGCATGTCCACGATATGAGCCAACGACCGTAGCTCGTGCAGCGCGATCAAGGCGTTGCGGCGCTTCAGACGCAGTTCCCAGGACATCACGAAGAGAATCGCAGCGCCGATGAAAACAATGCTCCCCAGTGACGCCTCAATGACTTGTGGGAACGTATCCACCTTCCAAACGTCATCGTTCAGGCGGACCAGTCGCACGACCCAGGTGATTAGTGCCAAAACGCACCCGATGAGCAGCCACGTCAGCAGTCGCAGCGGGATGTTCGCTCGACGGATCCGATGTGCTCGATCGACGGCTTCGCGCGAGGCCGCCAACAGCTCGGCTGCGACCTGCCGGAGACTTGACTCCCCAAACCGCTCGGCGATTCGTCGTTCGAGGCGGTCGACGGTTTCGACCACTCGTTCCGGCTGCAAACTTCGGAAGCGATTTGCGGGCATGACAGGTCTTTTCACAAGGAGACAGGCTCGGAGAAATCCACCTTCTCGTAGACCTCTCGCAATGACAGGTCGATGCCGAGCGACGGAAGGTGCAAAGTGGCTTCCAATCCGGACGCTTCCGTCAAGGTCCAAGTGCCGTCGACGTTCCGTTGAAATCGTTCGATCTTCGCTTCATCCTGGGACACCAGCAAATACTCGCGCAGCGACTTGATGCGGCGGTAATGGTTGAACTTCTTGCCGCGGTCATAGGCTTCGGTCGATGGCGATAGCACTTCGACGAGCAGCGTGGGATTCAACACCGTATCACGATCGTTATCGTCGAACTCCAGCGACCCGCAGACGACGCTGGCATCGGGATAGGTGTAGAGGCCGGTGGCATCCACTTTGACACGGAGATCGCTGTCGTAGGCTGTGCAGGGGCGACCACTTAGTTGGTTTCGCAATTCTCCGGTAACGTTGGTCTTCACGAGGCTGTGCCGGGGCGAGCCACCTGACATGGCGAAGACTTCGCCGTCGAAGAACTCGCTCTTGAACTCCGCTGCGCGCTCGCGTCGCAGGTATTCTTGTGAAGACATCCGAATTTTCGGTTGAGGCAGTCCCATGCGGAGCATGCTAAGCCGTGTCGCACGATGCGGCAACCAGATCGTTTCGTGGCGCTAGTGCTTTGTCACCGCTTGATTCTCGGGTGAGCCGGAACGCGCTAGCGTCCGGTTTGTGCAGCAAGAACCGGGGCTAGCGCCCTGCGGCTGATTTCCGCGATCCGAATTCTTTGCCGTGACAAAGCACTGGGGGCTTCGCTCAGCCGGCCAGGCGTTCGGCGGCCGCTGTGATCTGGCTGAGCCGGATGCTTGGGCAGCCGGCCAGCGTGAACAGGCTGGCCACGTGCGGGTGGCAGGTGAACAACAGCACTTGCTGGCCGCGGCGAGCGAAGTCGATCAGCTCATTCGCGGCGACAGCGGCTCGCGACGGGTCGAGCGTCAGCAGCACATCGTCCAACAACAGCGGTAAGTCGACGCCGCGTCGGCCGAATTCTTCGACCAGAGCCAAGCGAATCGAGAGCAAGAGCAGCTCGCGCGTGCTGCCGCTGAGTTGTTCCAGCCGGCACGTGTTACCGGTGGCGTCATCGACTTGTAACGAGCGATGTCGCAGAGGAGTCCACAGCGTGCGGTATCGGCCTTCGGTCAGCCGTGCGAAGTACCGCGACGCGGCGGCCAGAATCCCGGGCTGACAAATCCGTTCGTATCTTGCGCGAATCTCGTCCAGAGCTTGCGCGACCCATTCGTCAGCCAGCCACTCTTCGGCGGCGGCTTGAATCTGCGAGCGGACGATCTCTCGGTCCAGTCGAAGATCAGACGGCCCATTGTCGGTTTCGAAGTTCTCGATCTCGTGGCGCATGCGGCCGAGTTCTTCGTGGAGTTGTTCGATCTCGCGATCCGTGTCGTCCGCCTCGCTCCGCAGACGCCGCAGCAGTTCCACGTGGTGGCTGGCATCGAAACGCACGAGGTCGTCCTCGACGATCGCCAGCTCCGGGATGGCTCGGCTGACGGCATCGAGTTCGTCTTTCGTGTCGTCGATCTGCCGATCCAGTTCTTCGTGGCGAGTGACAATGATCGCGCGCCGGGCGTAGTCGTCACGATCCGTCGCACAACCTTGCCGAAGTAAGGTGGATCGCTGTTGCCGCAGGTCGTCGATCTTCTCGCGGTACTCCGCCGCTTCGGCCCGCCGTCGCCGCTCGTCGCGCCGCAAGCGCAGCCGCTCCTGCAACGTGACCGAGAGTTGTTGGAGTTCGGCGTCCCAAAGTTGGAAGACTTCGAGCGTCGGCAATTGATCGAGGTCACGGCGGTTCAGTCGATGCAAGATTTCGAGGACTCGGCTGCGGATGTTCTGCACCGCTTCGACTTGCCGCTTGAATTCGATTTCGGCGGCTTGCCATGTTTTGCGTTGCTCGTTCGCGGCGGCCAGCCGCTGCCAAAGCTCGAACGAGTCGTTGACCCGCACACATTCCGGCAGACCAAATTGCGTGAGCGTTTGGCACCACGCCAGCCGCGCCGCCGTCAGATCACGAGCCGCCGCGTCGAAACGCTCACGCCACACGCCGCGCTGCCGCTGCCAGCGCGCGATCCGCGTTTTCGTTTCTTGCAGACGTTCGAGTTCGTCCAGGCTAAACGAAGTCACGTCGAGAGTCGAGATCGTTTCAATGGCTCCTGTGCCGGCGAGGCTGTCTGCGAGGTTGGCGGAATGGACTCTGGCAAATTCGTCGATCGTGCCGCCTGAAGGCGGCACTCCAACGCATCGCTGCCAGGCATCGCGCGCGTCGCGCAAGCGCGTTTCGTTGTCGCGAAGTTCTTCGAGTAATTGGGCGATGCTCTCGCGGACTTGTTGTTCAAAGTGCATCTTCAGCGACAAGGCTAAGCCGCCGAACGCAGTGCCGAGCAGAGCGTAGGCTGCGCCTCCGAGGGCACTCGTCGAGAAGCCGGTCACGAGGCCGATGATCGCCAGCAGCACTCCGCCGAGTGCGAAGAAGCCAAGCACGCTCAACACCCACGTCGGCAGAATCAGTCGCGGTTCCAGTCGCTCGATCTGTCGCGAGATGCTGACGCGGCGTTGTTCAAGTTCGACGATCCGCATCGGCAAGTGTTCGACCTGCGAGTCACTAGCGGCAAATGCTACGGCCGATCGCGCGGCTGGAGCGATCACCGACGCGACCGGCAAGGCCGCCTGACGTTGCCGAGCTTTTCTCAACGCCTCATCCAAACTGAGGCCGTTCAGCTTCTTGAGGGCCTCGTCGAGTTCCGTCGTGTGTTGCTGGCAGGTTTGCGACAAACGCACCAGTCGCACCTTCCAGCGATTTCGGCGTGCGATCGCGCGGCGGAATTGACGCGCTTTCTCGACCAGCCGATAGTGGGCCGCAATGGATGTGTCCAAACCCTCCAGCCGTGCGAGCGACCACTCGGGACCGAGCGTCTGCACGAGTTGATTCAACTTGTCGCGCTGAGCCATCATCTCCGCCTGAGCCTGCCGCGCCCGCTCTTCCAGCCGAGCGGTGTGCTGGCGTTGTTCGAACAGGTTTCGCATTGCCGACGCCGTACGACGCAGCTCGCGCGGCACGGCGATCTTTTTCGCCTCGCGATGCAACTGCTTCGCCTCGGTGATCAGTGAGTCGTGGCAGTTCACGGCCGCTAGCAATTCCTGTTCGACGAGGTCGAACCGCGAGATGCCGCCTTCAGGGAAATCGTCGATGCGCGGCAGCCGCAATCGCTCGGTTTGCAGATTGCGGAGCCGCTGCCACGGCGTCCAAACGCGCTCGATGTGCGTGTAGCCGCGAAGCTGC
>CAYSHJ010000775.1:0-7446 GCA_964430385.1 uncultured Planctomycetaceae bacterium | reverse complement strand
AGACGACCGCATGCCGAACCATTTCGCCGGTCGAACGTCCATCGCGCGAGAGCACGACCGCGCCGCCTTGAGCCATCGTTCCCAGGCTCATGGCGAATTCAGTGAGGTACTGCGGATCCAGCGCATCGCCGATGACGCCTCGCAGTCCCGAAATGCTCAAGATTCGCTGCGGCATGCTGATCTCCGTACCGAGTGACATGTGTTTCACACTAGCCCGACGCGCAAGCGAGGGAAACTTGTTGCCCGTTCCTCGCTTGCGCGTCGGGCTAGTGTTGGTTGGTGCGAAATTCGGGTTATAGTTCAGCCGTTGGACTTTGAGAACTTCGTCTCGTCGGTGGATCGGATCGCGTGCCTGCGTCAGAAAAGCAGGTAGAAAATTTGCCATGAACTCATGCGAAGCGAAAACGTTGTTCCCTCCATTCGTCGTCTCCCTAAATTCGTTGGGACTGAGCCAGTGCGAGAATCGAACAGTCCCAACGAATTTAGGGAGACGACGAATAGGAAAACGCAAAAGCCGCAGCGTTTCATCGATCGCAACGTTGTTACCTACTTTTCTGACGCACGCACTTGGATCGCATGCAACTCGCGAACTCCGCCGGTACACTGCCGCTCGCTTGGTGAGCGAGTGGCTCACAGCCGACATCGTTCGGTCTCCAACATTTCACAAGGAACACAGGAATGAGGACGTCATGAAACATCTCGCTTGGGCGACCAGTTTGGTCTGCGGTGGTTTTGTTTGTGGTTGTGGTGAGTCAGCATCGACAACACCTTCCGTCTCTTCCCCTTCCACGCCGACCGCATCTTCTACCGAACAACCGATTGATGCTCGGCCTTCGAATGCGGGGACGACTTCCGCCGACGCGAACAGCTCGAAGTCGGAAGCCTCTGCGGAACAATCGATCGAGCCGCGTACTCGGCGCTTCACGTTTCATTATCGCTTCAAAGTGAAAGACCTGACGCCGAGCGATGACGCCGCAAACTCGATCGCGCGTGTCTGGCTACCAGCCGCAAGCTCCAGCGACGAGCAAGACATCAAACGTCTGGAGACTTCGACGCCTGGTGAGATTTCCGAAAACGTCGAGGAAAAATTCGGCAACCGCGTCTTATTCTTCGAGGCTAAGATTCCAGAGAGCGGCGAGTTCACCGTCGACGTGCCGTACGAGGTCACTCGCCGCGAAGTCCTGAGACGACCCGGCTCAACAACCGTTGCCTCACCCGAGAAGCTCAGCGGCGAGAAACGCGATTTGTTTCTTCGCCCCGACGCGATGGTGCCGATCAATGGCAAGCCACTGAAGTTGCTCGACATGATCGAATTAGTCAAGGATCGGTTACGCATGGCGCGGCAGTTGTACGACCTTGTCGACAACCACGTGACCTACAAAAAGGAAGGGACGGAGTGGGGCCGCGGCGACACCAATTGGGTCTGCGACAGCGGCTTTGGCAATTGTACTGATTTCCACAGTTTGTTCATTTCACTGGCTCGGTCGCAGGGACTGCCGGCTCGGTTCGAGATCGGCTTTTCGATCCCGACCGACAAACCCGAAGGTCCGATCACCGGGTATCACTGCTGGGCCTGGTTCTACACCGACGAACGCGGTTGGATTCCGGTCGATATCAGCGAGGCCGACAAGAATCCGATGCTGAAGGACTACTACTTCGGCGGCCTGACCCCTGACCGCGTCACCTTCACCGTCGGCCGAGACCTGGAACTGGTCCCGAAGGCCGCCGGCCAACCGCTGAACTTCTTCATCTACCCGCACATTGAAGTCGGTGGGAAGGCGCTGCCGAAGACGAACATCGAACTCCAATTCACGTTCAAAGAACAGTCGTAGCACGGACGCGACTGATTCGCAGCGGTTCGCCACTTGGACTTGATGAAGCGGCGCACGACGCACTTTGCAAACGCCCGGGCATCACCCTGGCCCTCTCCCACGATGCGGGGGAGAGGGAACCAGAATGACCGGACAACTGGCTTGCTTGAAGTTTGCGTGACCAACGGCATACGCTCGGCTCGGAGTCGAAGTGTTTCCGGCTTGGCGGCTCAACGGAGGTTTTGTCAGGGAACTCGCGCTCGTGGTCGTCGTCTCGATCTTTTTTCCACCGATCCTGCTGTTCGGGTTCTTTGTGGTGAATCCTCGCGAATTGCAACAGGCCGTCAATCCGGCCGGCATCCGAGTGCTCAGCGTGAAGCTGAACGACCTAACGTACGCTCCCGAGATTTCTCAAGCGATGCTGATGCGGCAGCAAGCCCTGGCCTTAATCGACGCTCGCAAGACGATCGTCGAGGGCGCGGTCGGAATCGTGCATGACGCGGTCGAACGTCTGCGCGCGGCCGGATTGGAAGTTTCACCCGCACAGAAGGAAGTCCTGATCTCGAACTTGCTCGTCGTGTTGTGCAGTGGTGAGCACGCGCAGCCGGTGTTGCAAGTTCAGGCGTCGCAGAAGCCCTAACGATGTACTATCGCCCTCACCGTGAACGACCTCAAAGGAGACCGTCAACGCTGCCTCGACACCGGCACACGGCTGGCTAATTCATCCCCACTGGCACACCGTCCATCCGGCACTCGCGGCCGTGTCGATTCGAGATCATTCGGAAAATCGGCAGTCCGGAATCATCGGTCCGCCACAAGGGCCTGGGCGACACACGACGCAGCTTGAAGAATTAGCCAGCCGTGAGCAGCGGAATGCAGCCGTTGTTTGGCTTCCGGGAGACTAGTAGAGTGGTGGTGGCGTTCGTCTCAGTCCATTTCGTATTTTTCCAGACGAGAGTCTCGGGTCAGCGCTCATTCGGTTTGGAATGGAAAGGCGCGAACGTCCTTCCCGAACTGCGTGAATCTTCGCTGCAGTTGCCGCAACGCTTGAGAAGGGGACCAGGCGATGGCCAAGAAGGATTCACGAAGCGAACCGGTGAATCCCGAGCGTGATTTGATAGAAGCCTCCCGGCAAGGAGCAGCATCCCAGTCGCCCATTTCCGAACAGAAACCGCCGTCACTGAACGAGTTTGGCAAGTCGATCCTCCGGAGCCGATTGCTTGATGCGCGGCGGGTGAAAGAGCAGGCTGATCGATTTCAACAACAAACGTCGCACGAAGAACACTCGTCCCGTCAGTTTGCCAAGTTTCTCGTCGAACACGGTGACGTCACGCGCTACCAGGCCGAGCGGTTGCTGGGCGGTCGCACCGAGGGCTTCTTTTTGGGTGAGTGCAAGATTCTCGACCGGCTCGGTGCCGGCGGCATGGGGAAGGTTTATCTGGCGGAACAACTCAAGCTGGGTCGTCAAGTCGCGTTGAAGGTGTTGCCCGCGAAGTTCGCTCAGGATCCCGATTATTTGGCCCGCTTCCGCCGCGAGGCGCGTGCCGCAGCCGGGTTGAAGCACCCCAATGTGGTGCAGGTGTATGACGTCGGCGAGGACGCCGGCACACACTACATCATCATGGAACTGGTCCGTGGAACGAACCTGAGGGAACGAATCAAGCAGAACGGGCCGATGTCGGTGGAGGAGTCGATCGAAGTCATCAAACAGGTCGCTGCCGGTCTGCAGCACGCACACGAGCATGGAGTTGTCCATCGCGATATCAAGCCATCCAACCTGGTGTTGGAAGGTCGGGAGGTCAAGATTCTCGATTTGGGGCTGGCGCGCAAGTTCGATTCGGGCGAGTCGATCACGCAAGAGACGCAGTCGCTGGGAACCCCCGACTACATGAGTCCCGAACAATTCCGGGATGCCCGCAGTGCCGACATCCGTTCGGACCTCTATTCCCTGGGCTGTACGTGGTACACCCTGCTTTGTGGCCAGCCTCCCTTTCCAAGCGGAGATGCTGTCGCCAAGGCGGTCGCCCACATGCAGCAAATGCCGGAGCCGATTCAAAGGCTTGCCACGAACGTTCCGGATGGGATCGCAGCCGTGATCAAACGGCTGATGGCCAAAGACCGTGAAGACCGCTTTCAAACCCCCAACGACTTGCTGGAAGTGCTAAAAGTCTGGTGGTCGCATGCGGTGGAAGAAACGGTTGTTGTCGGTTCATCCATTGACACGTCGGCTGATCGCAGCGGCGTGAAACAGACGCCGGCTCGCGTGGCCGTCGCGGAACGGGATGAAGACTCTCAAACGCTGATTCGACCACCCTCGACCAGCGTGCCCACGTTCGTCCTGTATCTCGTCCCGGTGATGGGGGCATTGGTCTTAGGCGGGGCCTATTTCGGGATTCAGGCGTTGCGGAAGCAGGTCTCCAACGCGGAACCGATTATCGTGGAAATCCCCGCCTCACCTTCCACGAACAAGAATCAGCCACAAAGCATCCAACGAAAAAATGATTCGTCGAGCAGTTTGACGGACCCATCGTCGCAGAACGGAAGCGCACCGCCGGTCGCGTCCACCAATTCGTCCAAGGCGGGCGCCGCTGAAAATGAGACCGCGACTTCCAAGCCCAGCGAGAAGACGACAGCAACGTCTCCAAAACCGAACCCCGCACCGACTGCGGAGGTCGCCAAAGTCGATCCAAAGCCGGCACCGGAAGCGAAATCCAAATCGCCACTGCCGGCGAGAGAATCGCAGACGTGGCGAGTGGGCAAAGGTGACGGTGCTGTGGCCAGCTTATCTGACATTTGGGACCAGCTTATCAGTGGCGATGAGATTCGGATTTCGACCGCCGCTCCACTCGACGTCCCGCCGCTCCAACAAGGCGACAAACACTTGGTCATCACAGCCGAAGGGAACACGCGGCCGATTCTGCTCCTGCAACTTCCCGCCGTCCCGCAGAACGGTCAAGGACTGTGGAGAATCGACCGAGGCAGCCTGATGCTCACCGGCGTCGATCTGTATGTGGATCTCACCGACCGCAAGCATGCTGATCCCGATGTTGTCTTGTTCGAATTAAACGAGTCGGATTTGCACTTGGTTAATACGACGATCACAGTCATCCGCGGTCGTGTCGAAGGCCGATCGCCGGTGACGGCCGTCAAACTCGTCGGCGAACGGCCTTGGGACAAAACTGCCAAAGGCAACCCGCCCCAACCCGTGCAGTTGGAGCTTCGCAATGGCATGGTCCGCGGCGCGCAAAAGGTCGTGTTCATTGACAGCCGGCAGACATCCATTCGGCTGGAGAACAGTGTCGTCGCCCTGCCGGGGACTTTGATCCACATCGTCCACACGCGGCCCCTGGAATATGCACATCATGCGATGACCATTGAAGTCGCCGGGTGCACGTTAGACACCAGCGGCCCGCTGATCATGTTCGACACACGCCCGTTCGATCTGCATCCCGTCAAAGCCGACATCACGGTCCGCGGGTCGGTGATTTGCAGCGGCATCGTCGCCGCGTCCGACATGCCGCCGCAGGTGTTGTGGCAAAGTCCCGTGGACGATGTGGTCAGTACGTCGGTCAAGTGGTTCGGTCAGGACAACTGCTATCTCAACCGGGCCGATTGCTTCAAAGCCAAGACCGCCTCCGGCCCGATCGCCTCGCTGGTGCGAACGCCCGACGATTGGGCTCGGCAGAACTTCGGCCAGGAAGTCGATTGGTTCGCCCCAGCGACTCAGAACATCAAACTCCCGCGTGAGCCGTGGCACCAGCGATTGCCGAACGATTATCCGCATCCATCGCAAATCGCTCGGTTGCGTCGCACCGCCGGTGGTTCGCAGATACGCGTCGGTGCCGAGCCAAGAGATGTCGCCGTTCCACGGGTCTATCGCAAGTGAACCAGCCCAACGCGGGCTTCGCCCGCAACCCGTAGCTTGGGACTCCGTCCCGAGCCGGTCGGGACAGAGTCCCAACCTACGAATCGCGTGTACAGCGCACATCATTCATGATCGAAGAGTCTGAGGAGCACCGAAATGATCCGCCCGTCTTCCGACCGTTCGCCGCAACCGGAACGTCGCCTGCCGCCGCGAGTGTTGGGCAAGCGGAAGAAGACACCGACCAAAGCCAAGGGGTTGCCCTGGTATCGGCATACCGCTTGGTTCATTCCGTTGGTCGCGTGCGTTGTGTTTGCCGTGCTGATCGCTGGCGGATTGGCGGTGCGGCAGGTGATCGTGTTGATCCGCGGCGAAGCGCCGGGCGATGTCGGAGAGGGAGTGACCGACCAGAACGGTGCGGCTCCGCCTTCAGTCACCGGTGCAGCGGCAGGGAGCAGAGACAAGGCACCAGCGTTGCTCGAATCCAGTGAAGCGGACTACGAAATCCTCCCGCCCAAAGCGGCCAAAGAACCGGGCCGCAAGCTGCGAAAAATGCTCTTGGTCGGCCAGCATCCGGAGATGTTTCCCACGCTGGAAGCGGCCGTAGCGGTCGCGATCCCCGGTGACATTGTCGAGATTCGCACGAATGCGCCGCTGTTGGTTCGGAACGCGATACGCGCGTTCGATGAACAAATCAAAGGAGCCGCGATCACGATCCGTGCGGGAAAAGGTTACGATGTCGTCCTTCGATGGACTGGTGCCTGGATGATCGAGCTTAAGAATGTGCATGTTCGATTCTCGGACATTCATTTCACCGCACATCCCGGTGGTGCCGCGGTACGATCTGCAAACGGCAGCGTCGCCTTCGAGCGGTGTAGTTTCACGCGCACGCATGCCGTGCAAGTCCGGAACGAGTTGGGACTGGGCAACCCGTTGCACGTGGAATTCGACCGCTGTCTTGTGCGGACGGGACCAACCCTGGCATGTTCCGGTCCCGACATTCATGTGCGCATGAACGAATCAGCCGTTGCGATGGGCAGCCCATTTGCCTTCGATGGACCTGGCAGTGCCGACAACCATTCGCTGATGATCCGCCAGTCCACGTTCATCCACGCCTATCTTCTTCGTTTTTACCTTCAGGACGGCTTTCCGACGACGCCTCTGGAGTTCCGGATGGAAAAGAGTATTTTTGCAATTCTCGTCTGCTGTCCCAAGCTGGTGCATATGCACGTACCCGGTCCCGACCTACGGAACGCGAAACCCGATGTTGGTCTTAAGTTTTTTCATGACACGTTTCCAAGACTGTTTCGTACGTTCGACGTCGCTGACAACTTGACCGGTTTTTGGGGCGGGGCCTGGGGAGAGATCAATTATCACTCGCTGACCGCCACTCCGTCGCCTAGCGACGAATCGCGGCTATTCGTTGCCGAAGGTTTCCCAGTCGAGATGCCCTACAACCGCAATGTGCTCTTCAATGACAAGAGCCGCACCCATCAAGCTCACGTGTTGGGGTACAAGGAACTCAAGTACGACGAGATGAATGCGCTCATGGCCGGCACGGTGCCACAAGACTTGGTGCCGCATCCGGATGACTTTGCGTCCCAAAAGCTCAAGGCCGGCGTCCGCTACGGTTGCGACCCGGCGAAGCTGCCGGTCCCGCCGCCGGCCACGTTAGAACCATACCAGATTCCACCCCCACCCGATGCCAAGAAGAATTGACGATGGTTGCCCGCGAGAATGATCCAACGTCGAGACTTCCCCCGCGGGTCTTGG
>CAYSHJ010000774.1:0-2672 GCA_964430385.1 uncultured Planctomycetaceae bacterium | reverse complement strand
GCAAAGTGTCGATGCCAAGGATGTCCTTCAGCGTGCCGACGACGGGGATCGAGCCGCCCTCGCGAATCATGACCGGTGCGACGCCGAACGCTTTTTGAACGGCTGACTTCGCCGCGCTCATGAACGGACTGTTGGCGTCGGCGACGAAGCCGCGACAGCCGTGAGACTCGATGAATTCAAGGCGACAGCCGGGTGGAGTTTGCTTCTGTAAAAAGTTGCCGAGCGACTTGAGCAGTCTGTGCGGGTCTTGATTCGGAACGAGCCGGCAAGTGATCTTCGCCGAAGCCCACGACGGGATGATCGTCTTCGGACCTTCGCCTTGATATCCGGCCGTCAAGCCGTTGACGTCGCAGGTCGGTCGAGCCCAACGCCGCTCGGTCGACGTGAAGCCTGACTCGCCCCAACCGGCGTCGACTCCCACGCTGGCAAAGAAGTCTCGTTCGTTGAACGGCAACGCGGCGAAACCGGCTCGCTCGGAGTCGCTCAGCGGGACGATGTCGTCGTAAAAGGCGGGGATTTGCACTCGGCCGTTCACGTCGTGCAGCGACGCAATCAGCCGCGCGAGCCCATTCGCGGGATTTGTGATCGAGCCGCCGAAGATGCCGCTGTGCAAATCTTGCTTCGGGCCGTGCAAACGAACCTCGCAGGCGATGATGCCTCGCAAGCCGTACGTGATCGCCGGACTGTTCGGCGCGTATTGGCTGGTGTCGCTGATGACGGCCACGTCGCAGCGGAGTTGCTCGCGACGAGCTGACAGAAACTTGTCGAGGTTGTCGCTGCCGACTTCTTCTTCGCCCTCGATCATAAACTTCAAATTGACGGGCAGCCGGCCGGTTGCGCGCAGCCACGCGGACGCTGACAAGACGTGCGTCAACATTTGCCCTTTGTCGTCGGTCGCCCCGCGCGCCCAAATGCAACCATCGCGCACATCCGGCTCGAATGGCGGAGTGATCCATTTGTCGAGCGGATCGGGCGGTTGCACGTCGTAGTGGCCGTAGACCAAGACGGTCGGAGCGCCTTCGACCTTTAACCATTCGCCGTAAATGATCGGATGCCCGGCGGTCTGGACCAGTTCCGTTGTGATTCCGCTCGACGCCAGTTGCTCGCGCACGAACTCCGCAGCGCGGCGCACGTCCGGCATGTGAGCCGAGATCGCACTGACGCTCGGAATGCGGAGCAAGGCCTTGAGAGTTTCGAGCGCGTCGGCTTGATGATCGGTCAGGTAGCGGATGACAGCGTCCATGAAGGATCCTTGGTCGGTGGTTCGTCGTCAGTGGTCCGTGGTCGGAAGACACCATTGAAGTGCCGCTGACAACGGACAAACATCAAGCCGTCTTCAACTTCACCGGCAGCGAGTCGATCTTGGCGGCCAAGATGAAATCGTTCTCGGACAGGCCGCCGATGGCGTGAGTGTAGATTTCGATCATGACGTTGCGGTAACTCGCGATGTGAACATCGGGGTGATGGCCTTCGCACTCGGCGACGCAGGCGACGTGATTGCTGAAATTCATCGCGGCCATGAAGTCTTTCACAACCCACGTCTTGCGGATGCGTTCGTGATTGTTGGTCAGCGTCCAGCCGGTGAGTTGCTTGATCTGCTCGTCGGCTTCGGCGGGCGTCAGCTTGGAGACGCCTCCCTCGCACGGCGCACATTTCTTGCCGCGCAATTGGTCACAGGATTGGATCAGGACGGCCATGAGAAGTCTCCTTGGATTGGCGGCCATTGTTTCTCGGCGACTCAGGTGTAGCGCGTGCGGGACGGCATCTCAAGAGCTGAGTTGATCGGTGAGTCATTCGTCGCGGTGGCCCGTGAGCGTCTGACGTCGTTGCCACGCGCGGAACAGCGCGGTCGTGAAGTGATCGGTATCAGGCGGGCGGCTTGCGAAACTTCCCGGCGAACGCCCACGCGAGCATTAACAGCAAGGTGAGTCCGAACCATACCAGCTTCACGCCGGGTGCGAACGGCACCGGCAGCAGCCGAGCCGGTTGGTTCCAGAGCGCATGCAGTCCCACGGCGACGAAGAGGTTTCGCGTTACGAGATACACCGCCGACAGCGTCAACCCGATCAGCAAGTTTTCGATCTGAGCCACAAGGATCTTGTTGAGCGGAAGGCTCTGCATGAATACCTGACTGGGCAGGTGCATCAGTGTGAAGAGAAGTTGCGAAGCCAGCACGGCCCACACCAGCGCCCAGCTTGTGCGGCAAACTCCCGTCGCCTTCCAGTAGAACTGCGGCAGGAAGAATCCTCGGAACAACGTTTCCTCCAGCAGCGCGTTGCCCACCAGTTGCGAGAGCAGCGTACCGAGCAGATACGGGCCTCCCGGATTATTCCACGCTTCGTCCAATTGAAGTTCTTGATTCTGAAGTCGCATGTAGATCGCCAGCCCCGGCTGCATCACAGCCCAGAAACCGAGCGTGACCCACATCGCTCGGCCAACGGCCGGGACGTTCCAGCCCAGGTCGCTCGGGCGCAGTCGGCCGACACGGAACGCGACGATCCAAACAACGACGAACAGGTCGAACACGTTGATCAGCGTCACCAGAATCAATCGGGCCGCCGACTCATTGGGAAAACTTTCGCGGACAAGTCGCGAGGACAACACGATATTCCAGAACAGACTCAAGCCCACGTTGGCAATGATCATCGACACCAGCACTCGCCACGTTGTGG
>CAYSHJ010000773.1:0-2978 GCA_964430385.1 uncultured Planctomycetaceae bacterium | reverse complement strand
ATTTCAGGGTCAAAAAAAATAGGACGGGTCAACCTCGTGTTTTCAAAAGAAATCTCTCGACGCGGCACGTGATCAAGCGCCGCGCCGCCAAAGGGGGCCGGCCGCCGGGGGATCTCGGTTCCCGGCGTTGCAAGCTCAGGCTGCCGCTTTCTCGTCCAACTCGACTTCATCGGCGATGCGTCGCAACTCGGCAGCGATCGCTGCTCGACGGCTCGGGTCAATTTTGATAACCCGGCGGATAGCTTTCGAGAACCCACGAACGCATGCCTGCCATCCTGACGACTTGGCCTTCCTTGCCGGCTTCTCGTCTGGCTCGCGTTTCAAGCTCTTGGCCACGGCGTGAATCGACGGCTCGCGGAGTTTTGATCGGGAAGATGCCGCGAAAACTCTGGATGTAGTTCGTCGCGACTTCGGCCGAGATGCGTTTCTTGACCGTCCAGGTTCTCAGTTGGGCGGTTACTTCACATAGCACTTGCCACGGCAAAACGGTTTTCTCCGACGAGGCCCGCAAGTCGCGCAGCAACGTCTGAGCGATGGGCCGCTTAGTCGGCTCCGAAGCATCCAGCGAGTAGAGCAGCACATTGGTGTCAACGGCGTTCATGCAATTGGTCGCGAGTCAGACGATCCCGTTTCACAGACACGGTGGCGGTTTCCCAAAGGCTTTCAAGTTGATCCCACGCCTTGGACCGACCCATGCGAACCGCGGGACGAGCCGCTTTGCCTCGCCCGGCTGTCGCTTTCTTCAAGCTATTTCGACTTCCCGCCATGTCGTTCTCCCCGCCAAGTCATTCTGCAACTCACGACCGAACCAATTCTGTCACAAATGACGTCACGGCGTCGAGCGAAAGTTCTCTGACTGGTGCCACTGTCGTCCTCACACGATGTTTCGCCATCGCCACGTCCGACGCCAAAACCAAGTCGCCGGGCGACGTCCTGGAATCGTCGAAGAGCCTCGGCGGAAGTTCACAAGAAAGCGCGCCACCGCCATCGGTCGCGTCCGCTTCATCGCGACACACCGTTTCCAGCCGGTGTCGCCTCGTTCGTCACGTCGTAGCCCGCGAGCCTCAGAATCTCGGCTCTCACGTCCTCGGCCAGTGCCGGCCAGACTTCGTTCAACCGAGCCAGCCGGGGATCGTCCGGGATGCTTTCTGCACCACCTGCACCGGAATTCGCAGCGCTCAGAGTGTTGGATTCTTGTAAGTCATTGCCAGCTTGATCATTCCGAAAACCAGTTCGAGTCCTGGTCGGGTAAATGGCCATCTGTGCAGTAAACGGCACCCAGCGGAAAGCCTCGGAAATGCGAGGCTTTTTGCATTTCAGGAGATCCAGCCGGGCGCACGGTTCCCGCCAGTTCGCTCATTTCCAACTGAAATCTTGGCTCGACGCATTTATGGCGGAGTACCCGGAGTGCGGCTCTTGCGGCACGCACAACTGCATCGCCCCTTTCATAATCGAAGTTTCCAGGCGAATCGAACATCAGTTCCCAAGCGTCGATCGCTGATAGGAGCGTGTATCCGGCTCGCCAGACGACTTCTGCTCGCCCTCGCAGTTTTTCGTTGGCAATTTCTGTGATTGCTTTTGGCAATGGTGGAATCTCGGCTTGCCACATGATTCTGCCTTCCTTGACGCGGGCCGAGCCGGAGCGGGGTCGCGAAGGCAGCAGCGACACGCCGCCCCGGTTCGATTTCAGCCGCCGCGGTTTGCAACCCACGGCGGCACCCAATGCGGCGAAAGTCGACAAACAGCGATGATCGAGGCAACGCCTAACTCACGCCCGCCTGACCCGCGCCGGTGGGCAGTCGCTGACCGCTGTTGTAGAGTCTTGAATCCCTCACGATTCGGATTCTCAGACACGACGAAACACGGTCCCATGTTTGAACAAGCCTTCAAGAATATCGACGACGTGCTGTGGAAAGAGGCGGGGTGTTCCAGCGAGGTGGACTACACCGAGCAGACCTCTTGGCTGTTGTTCCTGAAGTACCTGGACGGGTTGGAGCAGGACAAGGCGACGGAAGCGAAGTTGGAAGGGAAGAAGTACGCCTTCATCCTCGACGCTCCCTACCGCTGGGAATCGTGGGCTGCTCCCAAGGGGGCCGATGGGGCGATTGACCATAACAAGGCGCAGACCGGCGACGATCTGCGGGACTTCGTCAATCAAAAACTCTTCCCCTACCTGCATGGCTTCACACAGAAGGCGACCGGGCCGAACACGATCGAATACAAGATCGGGCAGATTTTCGGCGAGATCAAGAACAAGATTCAGTCGGGCTACAACCTGCGGGAGATCATCGACCACATCGACGAACTGCGGTTCCGCTCGCAGACCGAGAAGCATGAGCTGTCGCATCTGTACGAAGCCAAGATCAAGAACATGGGCAACGCCGGGCGGAACGGCGGCGAGTATTACACGCCGCGACCGCTGATCCGCGCCATCGTGCGAGTGGTGAAACCCAAGCTCGGCGACAAGATCTATGACGGCGCTGTCGGCTCGGCGGGCTTCTTGTGCGAGTCGTTCGACTACCTGAACTCGCAGCCCGGCCTGACCACCAAGGACGCCAGGACGCTGCAAGAAAAGACCTTCTACGGCAAAGAGAAAAAGTCGCTGGCTGACGTCATCGCGATCATGAACATGATCCTGCATGGCATCGAAGCGCCGAACATCGTCCACACGAACACGCTGACCGAGAACCTCGCCGACATTCAGGAGAAGGACCGCTTCGACGTGGTGCTGGCCAATCCGCCGTTTGGCGGCAAGGAACGGAAAGAGGTTCAACAGAACTTCCCGATTCGCACCGGCGAGACCGCGTTCTTGTTCTTGCAGCACTTCATCAAGATTTTGAAGGCGGGCGGACGGGGCGGCGTGGTCATCAAGAACACGTTTCTCTCCAACACCGACAACGCCTCGGTGAGTCTGCGGAAGCTGCTGTTGGAAAGCTGCAACCTGTACGCCGTGCTCGACTGCCCCGGCGGCACGTTTC
>CAYSHJ010000772.1:0-2622 GCA_964430385.1 uncultured Planctomycetaceae bacterium | reverse complement strand
CAAGTGCTACGGCGGTGACATCTCGCGCAAACGCAAGCTGTGGGACAAGCAAAAGGAAGGCAAGAAACGCCTCAAGCAATTCGGCGAAGTCGAAGTCCCGCAGAAGGCCTTTCTGGCCGTGCTCAACACCGGCGATGACGAAGGGTGAGCCAGTCGGTCAACGATCCAAGGGGCTGCGAACCGCCAGCCCCGGCCGGTTGAGGACATGCGTGTAGATCATCGTCGTCGAGACATCGGCGTGGCCCAGCAAGTCCTGCACAGTGCGAATATCCGAACCGGCTTCGAGCAAATGCGTGGCGAACGAATGACGCAGCGCATGCGACGTGAGTGGCCGTTCGATCTGCGCCCGTTGAGCCGCCTGCTTCAGCGCAATCGCCAGCACGCTTTCGTGAAGATGATGCCGACGCACCGCTTCACTGCGCGGGTCGCGCGACAGCTTGTGCGCCGGAAACAAATAGTTCCAGCCAAATTCCCGATCCGCGTTCGGGTACTTCTTGGCGAGTGCATGTGGCAACCAGACCTGCCCGTGTCCAGCCTTCAGATCCCGCTCATGAAGTTGCCGCACCACTTCGATCTGGGCCTGCAAGCCGTCTCGTGCCGCGAGCGGCAAGACCGTGATCCGATCCTTGTCCCCTTTGCCCTCACGTACGACAATCTGTCCCAACTCAAATACGACGTCTTTCACACGCAACCGCAGACATTCCATCAGCCGCAGACCCGCTCCGTACATCAGTTGCGCCATGAGTTTCTCACGGCCACACAATTCGGCAAGCACCCGCCGCGCTTCGTCCTGACTCAGCACGACCGGCAACCGCCGGGGTCGATTCGCCCGAACGGCATCAATGAATTCCAGCTTCCGCTTGAGCACTTTGTGGAACAGAAACAACAGACCGCTGAAGGCCTGGTTCTGCGTGCTCGCCGCCACGTTCCCTTCGACGGCCAACTCCGACAAAAACTCTTTGACTTCGTTTTCGCCGACTGCGGCGAGCGAGTCGGCGTTGCCCAGAGAGAACCGCTTCAAGAACCGCTCGACCCACCCGGCATACGCTTTTTCCGTCCGCCGCGAGTAATGCAGCAGCCGACATTCCCGCCGCAGACTTTGAATCACCGCGGGCTCAGTCGGGTCGATTAGCCCGACCGACTCGGCCAAGTGCGAGTCGGTCATCACGGACTGCTCCGCCGCCCGACGTTCACGCTCGGAAATCTCCGTGAGCTTTTGCACCACATCTCTCAAACTCGGCGTCGCGACGCACAGCACCACATCCCGATAACACTCAAGGCCCCGCACCGCCTGCAGCCTTTGCCAAGCCGGAACCCCGGTGTCACGCAGCGATCGCAGAAACTCGATCACCAACTCGCGCTCCACGACTAACCGCATCGGTGGCGGCTTCTTCGAGAAAGTCGCGTATCGACCAGCCCAGATCGGAAAGTACTCCTTGCTTTCACGACTGAGTTCGCACTTGGCTAGCAACTTGGAAAATACCTCAACCGACATGATCGACCCTTTCGACAAATTTCATCCTTGCGAATCTCCACCGACTCGATATCTTACTATCCGCGATGGGCGACTGGTAGTCGCCCATCGTGGAATAATCGTACTATCCACAACGTATCGCGGGGACACTATAGTATCCGTGATGCATCGTGGATAATGATTAGTTGCACTAGCCGGCGTTGCCGGGGAGGACAATAGAAGCGATTATGAAATGCAATCGTCAGCATCATTACAGTCGATCATAAAGACGCATTACACATGCTATCAGAAGACACGACGGTTGAGGGCCGATGTGCAACGCGCCGCTCATCGGATTCGCGACTGTCAGACCGCCGCACTGGGCGGGCACGTCGAACGCTGCGAATGCGGGCAGATTAACAGAATCCGTTACAACTCGTGCCGGCATCGGAGTTGTCCCCAATGTCAGGGGGGTCGACGCGCCGGGTGGCTGGGGCAACTCTCTTCGCGGTTGTTGCCGTGTGACCATGTGCATGTCATCTTCACCGTGCCTGATGAGCTCAATCGTCTCTGGCAATTCAATCGGGTGCTGTTTGCCGACCTGCTGATGCAGGCGGCGCGAGAGTCACTCGATCGACTGCTACGGGATCCCCGGTATCTGGGAGCGAAACCGGGGATTATTTCCGCATTGCACACGTGGGGCCGCAATCTGAGCGTTCATCCCCACGTTCACTGCCTGGTCACCGCCGGAGGGATCGCCGCCGATGGTCAGTTTATTCCCTTGGAAGGCCGGACGCTTCTGCCCGCTCGAGTCCTGATGGCGGTCTTTCGAGGAAAGTTGCGGCATCTGCTCAAAGCGGCCGTCGAGAAGCACCGGCTGGTGATTCCGACATCGACCACGGCGGCACGCGTCCAGTCGCTGTTGAACCGCCTCGGGCGAAGTCCCTGGAATGTCCGGATCCAGGAACGATATCCCCACGCAGTCTCGGTCGCCGGGTATCTCGCCCGCTACATCACAGGTGGGCCAATTTCGGCCTGGTTCATGTTGGGTAGCAGGTGGTGACCAGATTGGGGTGTGAAAAATGTCTGTTTCCGTGAAGCTTGGTTGGGTCTCAATCCAATTTCAGTTTCAGGGAGGAAACAGACATGGACGATTCTCAATTGCCGGT
>CAYSHJ010000771.1:0-4952 GCA_964430385.1 uncultured Planctomycetaceae bacterium | reverse complement strand
GCCGAAAACCAAGACCGTGGCCATCCCGGACAAGATCAAGACACGGGCGAGGATCACCAAGCAGTCGCGTGACTTTGCCGACGCAATCAAGGGGATTCTGACTGGCGTCTTGAAAGATGTTCTGCCGGTCAACGAGCGAGCGATTCATTACCGGCTCTTGCCGCCTTTGAACATTCGGACGAGTCGCGGCAAGAAAGGTTTCATCTATCAGAACGACAAGAATTCGTCACAAGCTCTCAGCCGAATGCTGACACGACTGCGACTCTGTGGCGAGGTGCCGTGGGAGTGGATTTCCGATGAGACTCGCCCCGTCGGCCGCTGGCAAACGTGGCCCGATGCCGCGGAGTTTCTCGGCGAAAAGATGGACAGACTCTACACGGGATTCGCTCGTGACCTGATGCAGAGCCAGGGAGCACATTACGAGATCATTATCGAGAATCTGACCGTCAAAGGTTTCATCGACAAGGTCGCGATGCGATATACGATCCCGACAGCGACACTGCGCGGCAACAGCGGCATCGACGCTCGCTATCAGATTGCTCAACGGCATCTCGCATCGGGCAAGCAAGGTCTCGTGTTGTTCGTGCTGACGGACTGCGACCCAGCCGGGGACATGATTTGCGAAAGTACCACGCGCTCCATGCGAGATGACTTCGGCGTTGCCAACGTCCAAGCAATTCGCGTGGCGATGACCCACGCACAAGCGGACGAACAGGGAGTGTCGCAGTCGCTCGACGTGATAATCGCCAAGACGTCGTCGGTCACGCCGAAGTTTCTCAAGCTACATGGGAGGAACGACTGCTACGAACTTGAGGCCGTGTCGCCTGACGTGCTCAGTCGGTGGCTGGACGAGGCCATTCGACACAACATCGACGTGGCCGCCTATAACGCCGAAGTGGCCGCACAAGCCGTTGACGTCGCCAAAATTCGAGCCACCCGGTCGGCCACACTTGAAGTCATCCGCACCGCGGAGACGGGGGGTGCCGAGTGACCCCAAATCTCAAGTGTGAGACTAGACGACAAGTTGCCCCGCCGTTTTGGTTCACGAACCCGGAGTCGTTTTATCCTGGCGAATTCTTCAGATCGCCAAAACTCCGTTTACGTTGCGAGGACGCTAGATATTTCATCAGTTTGATCCTCAGAAAACTGGCACAGAGAGACGTGGATCATCTCGGACTGGTGCGGCTGCACGCCAAGCACCTGAACAACATCATGCACCAGGTCTTTTACGCCGCGGTGATCGAGGCCCTGCTGGAAGGTGGAGCCGTTGAACGATTCCCCTACCTTGTGGGAGCTAGATCGTTTGGCTTTCGCTTGGCCGCACGGTTCATTGGCGATCAGCATCTACGGGTGCCAGCGACCGACCCTAGGATCATTAACCGAATGGTGATGTTCCACGAACTGGTGGCAGCCGAGCGGCGGGAACGAATGAAACCCGTGCATCACCTACTCGCCGAACGACAACGGCGGCTCAAGATTCACGGCAACAAGGCACGAGAGATTCTCGCTGGTCTGCCCAGTGAATCCAACCCGTACGACACGCAGGGGATTCTGATTGCAGACATTGAGGACCGAGATTTTCACGTCAACGTCGGCAACTACGGTCGTCTCGCAAACAACATCACGAACTTGAAGCGGGAACTTTCGAGACACGCTGCACGTCGAAAATCAACCACTAGGCAGCGTAGACCTGTCGTGTGCTCAGCCAGCATTTGTCTCGAAGCTCATGTCACAGCGGACCAAGCCACCAAGGCAGGGAGGAGAACCAGGACGAGAGCACACAGACCAAAGGAGCCAAGGGAGCCAAGGGAGCCAACCATGCAATTATGATTCTACGAATCGCATTCCAGTACATTATGATTCTACGCTCCTCTACCCCGCTGGAGCGGATGCAGACCTTTATCGGTCACTGGTTCAAAGCGGGCAGTTCTATGACTTCATGGTCGAACGCTTGGAAGGCACGGGCATCTCACGGGATGAAGTGAAGCGGCGTTTTCTGGCCGACGTCATCGCCAAGCGGAAGGCGAACTCGTGCGGGGCGGAGTATCCCAGCGACGCCGAAGTGAGATTCCGAGAGTTGTTTCCGACGGTTTACGGGTTCATCCGGCGAATCAACGCCGACGGCTGGGAACATGCCAACCTGATCCGCCTGCTTCAGCGTGCCGAGTCGGAATTCGTGATTGAAACCGTCGCTGCGGACTTGGTGGCGCGGCATCCGGATGTGTTCTTCATCACGCTGCATGACGCCATCTTCACCACGGCCGAGCATCTACCCAAAGTCGAGCGGGCGTTTCTACGGGGATTCGCTGCGACGGATTTCCGAATGTCCTACAAGTTCGCAGTTTGACCCGTGGACCTGCGGCGGCTTTGAAAAGTGATGACCGCCGTTGACGCTGGCCGATAACGATTGTAAGAATGTTTACATGACCACGCGACACAAGAAACCAAAGACGTTGACCGAGGCTCTCCGGCAAGCCATCGCCGCCAGCGGGCTGCCGTTCATCGAATTGGAACGGCAAACGGGTGTGCTCAGGCAATCTTTGATGAAGTTCTCCCGCAACGAGCAAACTCTGATGCACGACGCGGCCGACAAATTGGCGGAGTTCTTTGAGTTGGAGTTGATCGAACGGAAAGTAAAGTGAGCATGGCTGCGTCCAAGAAATCCGCGACGAAGCGGGCATCGCGGTCGCCGAGCGGCGGTTTATCGCTTCCCGGCTTTGCTGAAAATCACGGAAGGATGATCGAATCGTTGTGGCTCACTGGTGCGCGACAAGAAAGTTTGTCGATCACAAAACGTGAAAAGTGAGCGACAACGGATTTTGTAGCGCATGGGTGAGCGACAACGAAAATCGTCATTCCAGAGGTTAGAGAGGGCGAAACGATGGGAACCGTCTTCAAGCGAACTGGGACGAAACCACTGCCAGTCGGGGCCGAGTTCTTTGTCCGCAAAGGCGAGCGGTTCGTTAAGTGGCAGGACACCAAAGGCCGGACACGGACGGCTCCCGTTCTCGTGCCGACCGAAGGGAAGTTCACCGGTCAGGAACGCATCGCCGTCGTGACTCCGACCTACTTCGCCGACTACCGTGACGGAAGCGGACGTCTCCGGCGAGTCGCCACGGGCTGCCGGGACGAATCGGCAGCGCGGGCGGTGCTGGCTGAACTGGAAAAGCGGGCGGAAAAGGTGCGGGCCGGCATCATCTCGAAATCCGAAGACACGATGACCGTGCATCAACACACTGCGTTGACCGAGCACTTGGCCGAGTTCATCGCGACGATGCGAGCGGCCGGACGGGCGGAGTCTCACGTCACCGGAACCGAGCGGTTGATTCAACGAGTCATCGACGAACTGAGTTTTCGCCGGCTGTCGGACATGCGAGCCGAAGCGGTCGAACGTTGGCCAAGAACGGGAATTGGTCTACAAGCTGGCCGTCACGACCGGGTTGAGAAAGAGCGAACTCGCATCGTTGATGGTCGGGCAGGTCGACCTCGACGGCGACTTCCCGCACGTCCGATTGAACGCGGCCGATGAAAAGAACCGTCAAGGGAATTCGATCCCGCTTCGCCGCGACGTGGCCGCCGAACTGCGAGAATGGTTGGCGAATGGGGGCGCCGATTCTCGCAACGTGCTGTCCATTCTCGGCCGGGGGGACTCAACTGATCCCGCGACAACAAGACTGTTCAACGTGCCCGATGACCTGTCCAAAGTGTTCAACCGCGACCGAGCCGTGGCCGGCATCGCCAAGAAAGACGACCGAGGCCGCACGGTTGACGTTCACGCCTTGCGGCACACGTTCGGCACGATGCTGAGCAAGGCCGGAGTCTCGCCGCGAGTCGCTCAAGCCGCGATGCGACATTCGAGCCTCGACCTCACGATGAACGTCTACACGGACCCGCGTTTGCTCGACGTGCAAGGGGCGGTCGAATCGCTGCCGCAGATTTCGACCACATCGGAACCGAACGAAAGCCGGCAACGCATCGCGGCCGGAGCCGAGAATTTTTCACCGTCTGCCGTGGCAGTTCCCGTGGCAGTTCTGGTGGCAGTTCCGGCCGACTTTTCGAGACATTCGCAGTCAACGTCTGTCACCATGCTGTCCATTTCGTCTGAATCCGATTTCGCGAACACGCTCGACGCATCTTCCGGCAGAGCAACAAAAAACGCTCGCTGTTCGATGAAAACAACGAGCGTCGTGCAGGGTGGCCAAGCGGACTTGAACCGCCGACCTCCAGATCCACAATCTGGCGCTCTAACCAACTGAGCTATGACCACCATTGAGCTGACGGGCATGCGAGCGCTCCCGCACGACCAGCACGGGCAAAAAGTACCGGCCCAGACGAGTGCTCGCAAGGGTCCGTCGCAGGCTTTGCGAGGTTATGGCTGAGCGGTATCTTTGGAAGCCTGCAAAGTCGTCGTGCCGCTCTGTGACGCGAATGTGGGGCAGGCTTCCAGCCGGCCCATGCTTGAGCGTTTTTTCGTTCCGCCATCACACCTGTTTGGCAGGCAGGATGCCTGCCCCACTGCCTGGAGGTTTGCCATGCGTCAAGTTTTCGCCTTTGTTGGTTTGTCGCTGTTGTCGTCGATCGTCGCGTTGTCCGGCCAATGGTTGTCGGCGGTGGAACTCACGGCCGATGAGAAGAAGGAAGGCTTCGTCAATCTCTTCAATGGCAAAGACCTGACCGGTTGGGTCGGCTCGACGGACGGCTACACGGCCGAAGACGGCTCGTTGGTTTGCATCAAAGCGAAGGGAGGCAACCTCTACGCGGAGAAAGAGTACTCCGACTTCGTCTTCCGCTTTGAATTCAAGCTGGAACCCGGAGCGAACAATGGGTTAGGCATTCGAGCTCCACAAGGTTGCGATGCGGCCTACTGCGGTATGGAACTGCAAATCCTGGATGACTCGGCCGCGCAGTACAAAAACTTGCAGCCCTACCAGTATCACGGTTCGATCTACGGC
>CAYSHJ010000770.1:0-12714 GCA_964430385.1 uncultured Planctomycetaceae bacterium | reverse complement strand
GCGAAGTCTACTAAATCCCATACTTCAAGGAGCTGCTCTGTAGTGCCAACGACGGTTCACGAATTCGCAACCCGCTATTAGAATGAGACTTGCGAAAATGACCTGTCGAAGTTGAGCATCAGGTCACGCACTTGAGCGTAGCCGCCCTTGCGTGGGTCGAAGTTCGTGTACTCGACTTGCGGAAAATGGATCACTCCCCCCGTGTCGTACATTTTCTCGCAACCATTCTTGTAGCCGGGGGGGTTGCACCAAACGACCGCCTGCGGGTCAGACACAGTCTCGGTGAGATGTTGGAAGAGGTCTTTTGGTTCGTACCTTAGACCGCCGATGCTGCCCTTGAGCTTGTCCATGCCATCTCTGAGGCAGGCGATATGTGCCGCCGCACGCCGTTCGAGGTCTCGGATGATGCAGGTATCGTAGAAGCTCTTCCAGCGGTTCCGGCAGACCGCCACCTTGAGTGCGAATAGGACCGTTGGCGGATCGTTCAGGTCGAGCGTCCCGAGATCTCCGTCTGCGGTGATCGGACCGTAAGTCTCTTGCAGCGGCACGCCGTTGATGTGAGCGGCGAGCACGGTCGTGAACAGCGACACGTCAGAGCATTCGATCTGCGAAGGCATCCAGCCGGCGGCGACGGCGACTTCGGCAGCTCCGAACTTCCCGCAGCAAGGCAAAATCAGGCGGCTATATTTCTCGCGTGCGTGTTTGAGGATCGCACCGAGGTAGGCACGATGGGTGGCAGGCAGACTGCCGAGAAAGATATCGCCGTGATCCAGCATCCGCCGCCTCTTCAGCAAGACCGAGTGGGCAGGAGTTGCACCTGCATCTCCCCTTTGAGAAAGGGCATCCTAGCTATTAGACGACCCTCGGATTCGCCGCCAAAAAAACAAGGGGCCGTGCGGTTCATCCGCGCGGCCCCTCAACAGGCTGCGATTGATTGAGCAATCTCGCCGGGGGATCAGTCCTGGCTATGCTCTGTCGAATGAAGCCGAGCGAATGAACGCCCGACCCCGTCTCACTATGCGACACCTTACTTTAGTTTCGACGGTTGATCAAGATACGCCAGGATTTCGTGACGCTCAAACCCATACTCCGGCACGACAATGCCGAGCGATGTTTCAAACCATTCTGCAACGCGGCGTCTATGGCAACACACGTTTGGCGACTCGAAACAGAGCAGCACGGCATTGTCACCGAGCGACTCGAAGATGTCTTTCGGGTCCAGCTTGGCGAGGATCGCATCGTACTCGATGTTGTATTCCTCGGCCGTCATGCCGAGCATTGCGACGGTTGGAGCAAGCTGGAGTTCCTTGTCCTTTCTGTACCAATACGGCGGTTTGATGCTGATGGACACCGGCCGCAGTTCGGCGGGCAGTCGTTTGATCCGGGCGAAGTTTGAGGTAAACATGGCAACTCTTCTTTCTGGTTCGCGTTAGGAAAGGCACTGTTGAAACATTTGCACGCAGCGGCGTAGGCTCAGCCTGCCGTCTACCGTGGCCTGTGATACCACGTCTTCGATGACAGATAGTTTGAGTGGTGCCTCGACTTCGGCAAGCCAGATCGACCGCAGCAGGTCGATAGCGGCTGGACGTAGTGTGGCTGAGTCGGAGACGAACGAGAAGCGTTCGCAGCGATCAAGGAATCGTTGCGACAGCTTGCCGGTGTGGTTCGTGGTGAACACGACGACGCACTTGGCCGGCAGGTTTTCGAGGCGATCGAGCCAGAGCGTTTCGGCGGCGGGGTTCATGCGGTCGCACTCGTTGACGATGGCGACTTTCCAGCCTGAGCCGTACATCGGACGCAGTGCGAGTGATCGGCTGAGATCGCGCACGTTGTCGGCGGACTGCTCGCCGCTGGCGATGTTGATGACGCCACCGAGTTCGGTTTCGTCGAGATCGCAGCCGAGGTCGTGAGCCAGAGCCAGCGCGGCTGACGTCTTGCCGGTTCCGGTCTCGCCCTCGAAGAGCATCGCCGTCGAATAGGGCTGAGTGACAAACCGTTCGAGCAGTGCCGCCACCTGGTGCTGGCCTCGCAGCTCGGAGAGCGTTTTCGGTCGATAGGCGTCCACGAGCTTGATGCTGCGTCGGAGTTTCGGAATCGGCATCGCTTGCTTCAGCAGCTTGTGAAGCGTCTGCCACGACACGCCGGCCGTTCGTGCGACGCTCGCCAGCTTGTCGCCGGATCGAAGACGAAAGCGGCACTCGTCGATGGTGGTTGTTGTGAGCGTCGTCATGGCTGCTTCTCCGTTGGCTGCTTGTCGTCCGCCAGGTTGAACAGATCGCGTTGACCCGGAAGGCACGTCGTCGATCCTGAGAACAGGACCATCTGGCTGAGCGGCGTGCCGTCCGGCTTCGTGTTGTTGTGGAACACCGGCTTGCTCTTTCGCGGTGCGGCCGGTCGCTCCAGCTTGAAGGGTTCTTGGTTCATGGCTGCTCTCACTTCCAATAGGACCAGGCGATTGCCAGTGCCACGTCCATCGCGTAACCGTCACGCTCCGCGAAAAATTTGGCATCTGCAAAACAGTCCTTCGCGTATTTCGACCGCTTGATTTGGGCAATCAGTTCTGCGGTCTTGGCTTCCACCCAATCGGTTTTCGTTTTCATGGCTCGTTCCTTTAGATCAGGTCGCAAATCTCAACCACTGTCAGCGTTCGCACGGTGTTGTTCGGAAACGTCACTTGGTACGACGTCTGCTTCTTGATCAGGTCAGTCGATCCGCTTCCAAGCGTGTAGCCACGTTGAGCGAGTAGCTTGGCTGCCTTTTGGATCGTGATTCGTTTCGTTTTCATGGCTCGTTCCTTTGGGTTAGCGGTAAATCGTCTCGTATCGCACGCCACCGAAGATGTCGGTGACTTTGCACTTATCAGCCATCTTCTTCCAACCGCAATTCTTGAGGAAATCTTTGTTCGGCTTCTGACCGACCACACAGAATTCCGTGTCGCTGTCGGTCACGATTCCGTTGACCACAACCACTTTTTTTCCACTCGTTGGTGCGTTGTAAATTTGTTTCATGATCGTTTCCTTTTTGTTCGCGTTCACATCAACAAAGGGAGTCTGACATATACGAACTGCTGTGCAATATGTAGCGACCATATTACAAAAGAATTCGCGGACTGCTTGGTTCAGGCCGCGATCTCGCGAATCACGTCATCAGCAAACTTGTCGGTGCGCTCGCCCTTGTAGGACGGATGCCACAGCGAGCCGTCGTCGGTCCATCGCTGAAACGCGATTTGCACCACAACCTTCGGCTCGACCCACGTCACGCTGCGGAATTCGGGACCGCCCAAACGGTCCTGAGCCGTGTCGCCAACCGTGCTTGCGGGAGTCACAAGCGTTTTGAGGATTCCGAGCAACCGTTCGTTTTCAGTGTGTGGGCCTGTTCCGCACTTGCCGACGTACACGAACTTGCCGGCTGTCGAATCATTCACAGCGAGGATGATGGCTCCGATCTTGCCTGCCAGAGCACCCTTGCCCGGCGTCCAACCGACCACCACGAATTCTTGCTCGTGACGCACCTTCACCTTCAGCCATTGGCCTCGGTTGTTCTCAACGTATTGGCCGTTCGTCTGCTTGCAAACGATTCCTTCCTGAGCATTCGTTCGCGCCCACTCAAGCAACTCAGGTCCGTTGAAGAAAACAGGGCTGGCGATGATCCACGGGGAGGCCGCATCAACGCACGCCTTCGCCACCATCGCCCGGCGATCGGTCAGCGTCCGATTCGCAACCACGACGTCGAAGACCACGAACGTCACGCCATCGCCGCCGTGATTCGATGCGGTGCAGATCGCGGTGAAACTGGAGTTGAGGCCGTCGAGCACGACCAACTCACCGTCGTACACGCCTTCGGGAAATCGACTTAGCTCGTCCATCAGCTTCGGATACTTCGCGGTCATGTCGTGTCCGGACCGGCTTGTCAGCGTCACGCCACTCCCAGTCACGCGGGCAACGCAGCGATGGCCGTCCCACTTGATCTCGTAGGACCAGTCGTTGCCAGCCGGCAACTCTTCCGCAGCTTTGCACAGCATCGGTTTGAAATCAGTGTTCGTCATGGCTCGGTTCCTTCGTGCTAGTTGGCGGCGTTGCTGCTCGCAACTTTGTCATTCAAGGCTTGCTCGGCTCGGTCAACGAGGATTTGCAACGCGAGGCGAGATGTCCCATAGACTCGCTTGCCGGTCAGTTGTTCGAGGCGGCAGTTCAGTTCGGTGGCAGTTGTTTTCGTTTTCATGGTTCGTGTTCCTTTTGTTCGCGTTCGGTGTCAGTCACATCAACAAAGGGAGTCTGACATATACGAACTGCTGTGCAATATGTAGCGACCATATTACAAAAGAATTCGCGGACTGCTCATAACAGGCCGCGATCTTGCCAGTTCTGGTGCCTAGTATTCCGACTTCAACATCAACACTCCGTCGCACAGGTAGAACTGGATCTCGTCGAGCGGGAAGTTCGTGTAGGGGATGCGCTGCGTCGTGATCGACGGATACTTCTTCTCGTCGTCGTTGTCCCAATCCGTGTGGAACGTCAGCCGCGCCATGAAGTCCTTCGCCTCGCGGTTGACGACCAGACGCACAAGCAGGAACGGTTCCGCTCGCAGCTTCCGCTTCGTGCAATAGTGGGAGCCGATGGCGTCGATCAGCCAGTAAGCTCCGGCCGCTTCTGCGAGATACTGCACGCCGTCCGTGTATTTCAGGCCGGTGAAGTTTCGGTAGCAGTTCTCGGAGCCGGAGAACATCACCAGCTCACTCAAGATTTCTTCTTTCGTCGGCTTGGTGGCGGTTGCAGTGGTCATGTTTAGCACTCTCTTTCTGGTCTAAGGGTGTTAGTTGGCCACGCTCAACTTAGAGCGGAGCCAGTCCGTTGCAGCACTTCTACTCAGCACGTCAGAGTCGATGACGAAGTCGTATTGGCTGGCGATCTTCGGCGGCATCGCGATTGGTTTTCCAAGTGCTCTCGTGACTTTTCCCTTCAGCATTCGCGCCTCGGCGAACAGCACGACCACCCGGAAGAACGCGACCTCGCAGGCGGCAAACGCCAGCGATCCGACGTCCAACGGCATGTCTGCGGACTTCACCAGGATCTCGCCGAGCGTCATGTCGTATGCGGTGCTGGACCCGCTGCTCGAATGAAACAACGTGATCTCGACCGACTCGCCTCGCTCGATCAGCACGTCAGTCATGGCGAGGGCTGCCGCTCCCCGGTACAGCAACTCGTAGGGCTGAGCACCGCCGCAGATTGACAGGTTGATCCCCAGCTTGAGCACCTTCCGCGTCGTTGGTTCACGGACGGAACGCTCCCAGCAATTCGGGTCACGGTCGAGCCAGCGATCGGCGTTCATGTCGTCGCCGTTGTCGAGTCCGCGTCGCACTCGTCGCCGTGGTTGGGTAGGCAGCGCCAGGTCGCCGAGCAACTCGTTCTTCAACTCCGTCACAGTGTCGATCAACTCTTGCGGAGAGGCCACCATCGCGGCATCGAACTTCTCTCGTGTGTAGTAGTTGCCCCAACGACTTTCGCCGCTGAGCGCTTCGTTCTGGAAGTCGGTCAACAGCTTGCGATTGCTTTCGTTCTGCGCGTAATCTTTCATCGACGCCTCGATCGTGTCAGTGATCGAGTCGAACTTCATGCGGAACAATCCCGATTCGTCTGTCTCCGTCTTCGCAGCAACCTCGGGTGACGTGGCTCGCTTGCTGACCGTGGTTCGATCAGCTTTGGCGTCCGCACGCTTCAAGGCCGAGTAAATCCGCTGCCACGGCACGCCCAGCTCATTCGCGATCTGCTTCAGGCTTTGGCCGTTGGCTCGCTTGGCTTGGCACTCTTTCACAATCGTCGTCGTCAAGATCGTCATGGCTCGGTTCCCTTCCGTCTGAGGCCAGCCACGATTGGCGGGCCGGTGTTGGTGTGGTTAGTCGTTGAACACGACGAGAGACACACAACCGAATTGCTGGTGATAGTCAGCACGGCATCCATTGGAGGACATCAGGATCAATGGCTGCCCGTTTCCGAGTTCTGTCGATAGCTCCAGCGGAATACTCTGGCCAGGTCTCCATCCGAGATCGCTAGCATCCGTCACAAATTTGAAATGTTCTGTTTCCGTCACGGTGCCGTTGTCAATTTGGTCGCGTGTGATCGTTTTCATTTCGTGTTCCTTCGTGTTCGGTGTCGGTCACATCAACAAAAAAATCATTGTATACGCTCGTTCACTATGCAAGATGTAGCACCCGAATTACGAAAGATTTCGCGGACTGCTCAAATCAGGCCCGACTAGCCGTGGTAGCCAACCTTCGACTTCTCGTCCGTCGCCCAATCCTGGAAGTAGCGGGCCTTGACCTGATCGAGCGACTTGCCGGACTTCAGCGCCTTGACCGAGTTGACGACCAGCCGAGTGCTGGCGAGACGGCGGAGGCGGTTGGTCTTGATCGACTGGCGGAGATCAGCCACCCACTGCAACAGTTCGCCGGCTCCGTCAACGCCTGCGGTCAGTCGGCCTTCGAGGTCGGCGTCGTAGTCCACGAACACCGTCGCCAGCGTGAAGCGATCGAGCGACGACGCATCCAGTTGGTTGCGGCCGACGTACAGCGTGTCGCCGCCTCGGCCCCAGGTGTTCCCGGCGGCGATGATGATGGCGTCGGCATGCCGCTCGTGGATCATCCCGTTCGGGTTCGCCAGCACGCCGTTCGCCAGAGCCGCGTTGATCGCCACCATCACGTTCGGATCAGCGGCGTCGATCTCGTCCAGCAGGAACACGCCGCCCTTCTCGTAGATCTCCACGAAGCGGCTGGGCGTGTATTGCCACGAGCCATCGGCTTGGGGCAGGAACCGACCCATCAGATGCGTTTCCGTCACGCCGGCTGACAGGCTGAGGAATCCGAACTGAAGTCCGAGAGCCTTCGCGATGCTCTTTGCGAGCGTCGTCTTGCCGGTGCCCGCAGGACCGACCAGCATCACGTTCTTGTGGCCCTCGTTCGTAATCAGGTCCAGCACTTCATCGAACTTGGCGTGGACCGTGTCCTCGATGACAACCGCGTCCTTACCTTGCTGGCGAATCTCGATCGGTCGGGGCAGGCGGGCTTCGGCAACCTTCGCATCGACGATCTTCTCAACCGCGGCTTCGTCCATCGCGGACGCCATGTGCGGGTTGAGTGCTTGGGCGAGTTGAACCAAGGCTTGTGTGGCGGACGCTTCGGACGTAGTTTGGGCGTTAGACATGGGACAGGTGCTTTCTGTTCTCGTGTTCAGAAGCGGCTGGGTGTTATCAGCACCCAGCCGTTTCGTTTTGGTCAGCAGTCACGATGACTGCAACGGGTGAAGTCTAGTTGACGCTAGTACACGTACAAGATGTAGCGGGCACGATTACGGAATTTTCGCGGACTGCTTCGGACTGCATCGGCTTGGCCGAGCCGCCGTGGCGTGCGGCGAACGCTTCGGCCTTGGCCTGCGTGATCCCGAACATCCGTTGGCTCATGTGCGGGCCGATCCACTGCCAGTCGTGCGGTTCGGGGTGCATCGTTGTGGCGATCTGGCGGAATCCTTCGAGGGTTGCGTCGGTCATGGCTCTGGTTCCTTCGTGTTCGTTGAAGAAGAGAGCCGCCAGGCACGTCACCCGGCGGCGGTTTTGTTAGTTCGTGCGTCCCTTGCCATGTTCCGACTGGCGCAGGTCGTCGTAGTGCTTCTTTTCCGCGACCAGCTTCGCGTGCTTCTTCGTTCCGACAGTGCATTCGATTCCCAGCACTTTGACTGTTTGGCGTTTCATGGTTCGTTTCCTTCGTGTTCGGTGTCGGTCACATCAACAAAAGGATCATCGTGTACGCGCGTTCACGTAGCAAGTGATTCCGGCAGAATTACAAAAGAATTCGCGGACTGCTTCGGACGGAAAGCGTTATGGGCAAACTGCTTCTGCCGAGACAGCAAGCGCGGATGGCTGAGCTAAGCCATGATTGGCTGTTGATAAGCCGACGACGATCGCTCGGACTGAGGCGGAGTTCGTCCAGCGAACTCGAACGCCTGACGGCCCCTAGACGCTGCCGCGGCCGAGGTGGAGTAAATTAGGTCCAGGCGGCCGGCGACGCTCCTGGAACCTAGCCTGGCGACGCCGTGCGAGCCGCGGTGCAGCGCAGTAGCTCCGCACAATGTTTCGTGTTCGAGCACAAGTAAATCTGTGCGGAGTTGGTGCCGGCGATGGCTCGGCCGGCGGAGCGGCAGCGGGCGCTTCAGTTGGCGACCGGCTGACGACCGTCGGGGCGCAGTGGGCGCACGCGGCGGGAGAACGCGCCACGAACGTCTTCACGCTGGTCAGCAGGGCGCTGCGCAGCGGCTTCGACGACTACAGCTACCGGAAAGCCGTCACTCGATGCGCTGCTTGCCGGCTCGACGGTCTACACCGCCATTCGTCCCGACCGCGGGGTCGCCGCGCACCCCGAAGCCATCCGCACCTACCGTCAAGCCGAACGCCGCGACCGCTACGCCCGCAAAAACGCCCGACGCCACCGGCCGCGCCGCGACGACCGACCGCTCAAACCAGCTTGCCCTCGCGGGCGCTCACCGTTGCGTTGCACACCGGCGATGGACGCGAAGGTGACGGGGCAACTGTGGTCGCTGGACAAACTGTTCGACGACGTGACCGCACTGGTGACGAAGCGACAGCGAGCGGGGAGAATCGAGCAGATGCTTTCGCGGATGCGGAGTTTGATGAATTGAGTTAGTTCTCCGACAACAAAGGCCGCTGACGTTGCCGCCAGCGGCCTTAGTTCGGACTTCGACGCAGATCCTAAAGTCTTAGCAGAAAACCAGTCGAACTTGACGCAGGAGAAGCGGCTTTGCGAACATGCACGTTCGGAGGGTTCCATGCAATCTGCTCGCGACCGTGCCAAAGCGGTTTTAGTCGAAATCATTCGACAAAATGGCGGGTCAATTCCGAGCAAAACAGCCTTGTACAAGGCGTTTTGGCTTGCGCACGTTGAGTACGCAAAGAATCACCCTGACAGATTGACTCATTGGCCTATCGTGAGAATGCCGAATGGCCCCGGAATCCACGACTTCGACGTTTTGATTGGCGAATTGATGGCCAATCGCATCGTCGAGATGGAAGAAACTGAGGTTGGCGACTTCACAGCGATGAAGTTTTTCTTGCTTGATTGCTCGCTGGCAACTGAACTGTCTGAGGATCAAATTGCAGCAATCAAGCTGGCCGTGGCTCAAGTGCATGGCAAGTCGGCCAGCGGACTAAGCGAGATGTCTCACAGAGAATCTCTCTCTTGGCAGCTTGGTGATAATGGCGACGAACTCGACATCGCCTTAGATGCGATGTCACCGCAGCGTTTCGCGGAGATTTCTGGCCGCATTGCTCAGACGCAAAAAGGTCTTGCTGTTTATACATAGAGATCGTCGAGCAAATTCAAACATTCTTCCATCGTGGCTGGCCCGCGCATCATCCTCCCAATGAACATGCCGGAAGTGGACGTCGTATCTCGTGGCTGACAGGCTTCATCCAAATATCCACCGATTGCAACCAAAACCCAGCGATCAATTTCATTCAGTGGCCAACGAATTAGAGCATGCACTGCAATCGCCACTAAGTGCTTTGCATTGGCCGCTTCCGCTTTTCCTGTGAGGATGTCGTCGAACAGACGGAGAAGTCCCCTGTCATAGACTGCTGAGCGATATACGCCATTGCCGCCTAACTTCAAAGAGACAGCCAAGTAATCTCGAAAGCAGATCAGTCGTGATCGGCTTTCAGTTTGGTCGCTGGGTGTGATATTGACGTTTGGGTCTTGATCTGAGTACATTCTTCCCACCCTGGAAATGAGGTTGGGAGCAGCGCCTCCATTCGTTGTTCCCGAATAAGTTGGTTGGATCAGGGCGGCAGCCAAACCAATCCTGATTCACCAATTCACGAAGATTTGAAGAGGCATCGCAACTGCGATGCCTCTTCGCATTTGTAGGGGTTCAGAGTTTCACTGAAAATCCAGACTCTCGCAACCCCGAAATTTGCCAAGGCGGTAACTGCGAACGCCTCCGGCGTATGCTGACGGTTGCGGCCACGGAGAGCCCGCTCCGCCGCGTTAAGATAGGAAGCCCGACTGTCCAGGTTTGGCACAATTTCAAGCCCGCGACGGCGGCCGTGGCCCAATCGGCTTGCCAAGATGCCCGAATGAGTTTCGCCGTCTTCGTCAGTGAAGTCGTCTCACAGGTAGCTCGACGCGAACCGACCTGGGATGACTGGGTTTTGCGTGTCATGGTTGAGCGGCAGGAACTCGGTGTCGGGGCTCCCCGGCGTATTTGCTCATTTCGATTTACGGTCAATATACTGGACATGCAAACGCCGTATTGCTCCGATCTTTGTATTCTCCGGCATTGCCGCAGGAAAACCCGTGCCGACCTTGCCCGAGTTGATGGACAACCTCGTGACCGATGAGTGGCGGGCGGACCACCCGTTCTCGGACGAAGTTGCTTCTTGCCACGCGGAGTTGCTCGCAGCTCAAACCAACGAGCAGCGCGCCGATCTCCTGAGACCGTGGCTCACGCAACACCAGCCTTGCTTTTTTGGGAAGATCGCGGCAAAAAAGGGACTGATTGACTACTGTTTCCTTACCGAGGGCGACTTACTCCGAGACGAACGCCACGTCGCTGGGATGGTCGCACAACGCAGACTTGCTTGGCGAAAACGTGCGCGTCGCGGCGATAGCCACGCCTTCGTCATAATGGCAATCTCGGATAGGCTCGCGAGAGCCGAACCGAACAAGGCGCTGTTCGAGGTGGCGAGACGGATCGCTGAACTCTACCTCTGTCGGGACGTACCGCCCGATAAGATTGTCCACGATGAACTGTTTCTCGAAGCGAAGGAACACCGAAGTTGGAAAGTGGGCGTGAATTACTTCGCGCCCCAGGGGGACGGGCGCTGGTGGAAAGATCATCGCATCCCCGGCGGCATCGCGTTCTCGATGAACTCGGTCGGTCATATGGCTTGCGCGCGCCGCCTCGGCAAGGACATGGGGGAAGACGATCAGAGCCAGGGCCTTCAATGGGCGCTGCGTACTGCTATGCAGCTTCTCGACGAAACAAAGCCAGGTGTTTCAGGTCGCGACACGTGGTTGCACGAAATCGAGAAGCGGCCAGAGCCACCACACATCGTCTGCCCGGAAGACTTGGGGCAGGTCTTGGTGGGCAAGAATCGGTGCGAATACGGCGGTCTGTACCACACAGACCAAACACTTCCAAGTGCGTTTTTTAAACCCGACGTCGTTCGCCCCGAGGGGCCTTCGTTCGATGACCTCAACCTGACCTATTTGCACCACGACTCGCCGGATAACCCCGATTACCGATTGATGGGAGCCGGAATCCAGGACTAGGATGATGCCCATGCCAAACAACGAGACCCGCGTAGAACGCTTCGCCAAATTCCTTCCCGCTGATCGGCCGGCGACGCTCGCAGATGTCCGCCAAATGTTTCAGCAGGACGAGGACGCACTGTTTCAACTCGCCATTCATGGCGTGGGCGACGATGCCCCGATCGCCGCGCGCGGACTCGAATGGCTTGCTCGCACATTGTCAGTGCTCGTCCGAGACGGCTTCTCGATCGAGAGCGCCGCGCAACAGAGTTACGCACGTGGCAATCGCGGTGGAGTCCTTGCTCTGGACGATGGCCAAAGCGATATCGCGTTTCTTCAGGGCTTGTATACTGGCTCCGACTATGGATCGAAACTCGAATCCAAGAAACGTAGCAAGGAGTGCGTGGACTTCTTCTTGGAAGACCAGCCGTGGGATCAGACTGTGCGACAGGGGCTCATGCTTCGTGTTGCCCCGGACGACACTGCCGCCCTCCTCAGCGGACTTCCACGTTACCAATACGAAGCGTTGCTGGATTGTGCCCGCGAAGTCGTGCGTTGCCCCGCCGCGGTTTATCGTGGACTCCGCCATGAGGGCGCAATGAAGTCGGAAGGATTGGCCTTTTGTGGAATCCCGACCCGACGCCGCATGAATGACGGCAGCATTCAGGAACCACCAAAGGGCTTCACATTCGTCGTCTTCGCTAACTCAAATGACTGGGTGTTCGATTGGGATTGGATACCAGCATCCAAAGAGAACCCTGCAATTCCACGTGATGCAGACGAGCGCTTTGTCGGACCGTCGGATGGAACCCACGCCGAGCTGCTCCTCGGTAATGTCCGGGCGACGACACTCGCGCCATTCCAGCCGCAGCGTCCCTGGTTCTCGCGGCAGGGCGATTGTGTCTTCTGGTATCACAGCGACACCGAGACCTACGCTGGCCGCTACGACGAGTACCTAACTCCGTTCTTCGCTCTCGGCCAGCCGGATACCTGTGTGGGCTTCAAGCTGAAGATGGTGAGCCGGCTTTTCGAGACAGTACGAAGATGGGCCAATCACCCGAGCGATCACATCGAGGTTGTCTTTAACACCGATCCGGTCGAGGTTGACTTGAAATTCCTGATGAAGGCGTGGGTCGAAGCAAATCTTCCCAGAAGCAGTGAACTCTTCCCAGGAATGCGCCTCATCGAAACCCTGGGGAAGGACGCCGTTGAGGCGCTCCGGGAGCATACGCCAAAGTTTGACGTTCCTCGCAACGCTTTCGAAGAGCTTCAGTCCGCTTAGCACACGCTGAAGCTACGGCGGGCAGGGAAAGCGCCGGTAAAAGCCGGAAGAGAGTAGCAGATGAAAGTTCTGCACGAACGAAGGAATAGCGAACCAGTTCGGCTTCGAGTCATGCGCC